>CAZVMS010000142.1:0-4396 GCA_964628795.1 uncultured Haloferula sp.
CCCCACGGTCGGTCGCCCTCCCGCAGTTGGCCTCTGGTAGTGCTTCTCATCGCTAGCAGTTCCTTTTGTTCTTCGATGTTCGTTCTATTCACAGGGGACTTGAACCCCTTTTGGTTCCAGTGCATGCTACGCACACACAAGACGGCGCTGGACAACCCGCTACCCGTCCCGAGTCGGATTCGGAGGGCGGCGACAAACCTCAACCTGAGTCGGAGGGGCGCTCCCGGTAGCGGGTGCCAGGCCTTTGACGTTCGGTCTATAAATCCCCAGCCGTGAAGCATCTAATAGCAATACTTGCCAGCCTCGGGCTTTACTCGGGATGCGAGCGAACGGAACCCACGCTGGAGACCAACGAGCATTCTGAACTACCATCAACACATATGACCGAGACAGAGCCGAATTCTTGGCGCGATGCCCCTCTGCTGAAGGAGAGATTTCTCCCTGAGTATCCAGATGATTTGCAGGTCATCGTTCATGATGGAGGCCCACGAATGACCGAGGTGTCTCCCGAATTGATCTGGGTTCGGGTGAATGGGAAGTCACAGGACGGTCGCTACACTGCAATTGTTCTGAATAAGCCGCACGGACTGATGACCGTCTCCGAAGGCGGCGAGATTCAGTTCATCGTCAAGCGGGGATGGGAGCATCCCGTTCAGGTGCGAGAGAAGTATTTCCAAGAGCGCTCGGACTGGACGATTCACCCGTGCGACAAGTGCGGATTTGACGAGTTGTTCGACGCTCCAAGTGCCCTGATTGCTAAGATCTTTCCCGACATTCCATCTGATGCCACGATGGATACGTTTACGTCCTTTTGTCCTCTCTGTGGCGGTGTTCAGGGAGTGCAGCACAAAGACAGCACAATCGAACGCTAACAACAGAAATACCGAACAAGCCGAGACACAGCAACCCCTATCAGCCGCCCTGTTTTCATGCCCCTTCCTACCTTCAACCTCAACCCCGTGATCGACGCTCGCCCCCGCTGATAGGGTTGCGTGCTCTTTGACGTTCGCTAGAAGAATACCCGCCAGGTGGAGTCGCTTTCCATATTGTTCATGCTCCTAATCGTCGCGTTGTGCGGCGTGATTCTTATCGTGCAGATCATCCGTCTCGTCATGAGGAAGAAGCTCTCGATGGACGGCTGGATCTCAGCCGGGCTCGCCCTTGTGCCGATTGCATTCGTGGCTGGGGCAGCTATCGTGAACGCGGGAACGGAATACAACCCGACCGACGCGACGCCAGGACGAATTACCGGACACTACACCAATGGCGACTCGTCACTGACACTTCAGGTAGATGGGACTTACACCGCGACCAACCTCAAGGGATTGACCTCAGGAACATGGAGCAACTACGATTGGAACCTCACATTCAGCGGATCAACTCTTGAGCAACCACGCTGGATAATTAAGCGTGGCAGGCCTGCGATTCTACCCTATTATTCGGGAGCAGATGGATCAGACGGCCTACTCCTCAAAAAACAATGAAAACCCCAAAGATAGCTTCGGGCGATAGCCCCGATGCTATCCGTTGTTGAACTGGCCCAGGCCGGTCGGGCGGGCGCGGTTACGGGCGCTCTTGCGGTTTCAATTCGCGCCTCAGAGTCAGTGACTTAACGCTGCCATCGGGCAACATTGCGACAATTGACCGTCTCTGCGGGGGCCGCGAGGCGAATGACGAAGTGGTTCGCCCGGCGCCGTGGGCACTGGCTACTTCCGGATGAGTGGTGATGGTGATCCGAGGCTCCGATCGGGGCGAATTACGAGGGTTGCCGTAGTTCGCGGGTGCTCGTTCTCTGGACACGGCGGCTTGCGATGTCTTTCGAGATAAATGGAGCGGGGTGATCATGATTTGATGAGGTGTTTCCGAGGCGGTCCGCGCATGAGCCGGATCGGGGCGATCTCGCGCAGGAAGGTGAGCTCGCCTCCGCAGCATTCGCAGATGAAGGGCTTGGCTTCGGGGAGTTTGGGAAGAGGTTCGCCAATTTCTCCGAGCTTGGCGCGGATGAAGAGACGGGTCTTCCGCGCGGCGCTAGCAAGAAAGCCGTAGTGACGGATGCGGGTGAAGCCTTTGGGCAGGACGTGGAGCAGCCAGCGACGAATGAATTCGTGCGGATGCAGGGTCATGACGCTGGTCCTCTTGGTGGTGCTGCATGTCCAGAGGAGGCGGACGTTGCCCTTGGAATCGAATCCTAACAGGCGCTTGGCTCCGAAGGCGCTGCGCTGGACGTAGCGGGCGAGGTAGCGCAGGGCGGTCTTGCCTTTCCCGGCGGACTGGAGCTGGACGTTCCATGTTTTGGCGGGGCTCAGGACGTGGCGCTGTTTCGGGCTGAGCTGCTGATAGATCTCGGGATGTTCGAGCTTCAATGCGCTGTGGAGTCGACTGCGGAAGCGGGCGGCGAGCGGAGCGAAGTGGACGAGGAATTCGTCGTTGGCGGGATGGACGAGCTGGCGCGTGGCGGCATTGAATGCGATGCCGGGGACAATGATATGGACGTGGGGATGGTGGCCGATTTTCCGGTCCCAGGTGTGGAGCACGCTGGTGAAGCCGCAGCGCGCTCCGTGGTATTTGGTGGCCACGACGTCCTGCAAGGCGGCGGCGCTCTCACGCAGGATGAGATTGTAGAGGATGGCGGGATACTGCTGGCAGAGGGTGCGCAGCTCCTCGGGGATGGTGAAGGTGATGAGGAAGTACGGGACAGGTAGTAGTCGCGCTTCCTGCTTGGCGGTCCAGATCTGCTGGTCGAGGGACCCGCAGCGTGGGCAGCTGCGGTGGTTGCAGCTATGATAGGCGTAGTGGCGTTTCTCGCATCCGCCACAACGATAAAGGCGCCCGCCCATTTCCGGGGTGCGGCACGCGAGGACGCGCCGCACAGCCCGGTAGTGGGCGGAGCAAAGGTGCTGCTGGTGGGTGCGGGCGTAACTCGCCCAATACTCACCAAGCAGCTCTGATAGATCGATAGCCACGCGGGGCTTGATCGTATTTGTTAGATGCCCTCTGGGTCCTTGGGCTCGGCAAGGGTGTCGAGTACATCACGACCTTTCTGATCACTGATCTGGGTGACATGGAGGTAGCGGATGGTGTCCTTGAGCGCGCTGTGCCCGAGGTAGCTCGAGACCTGAACGATGGCCGCACCACCTTCTAACATGTGCGTGGCGAACGAGTGACGCAAAGTGTGGGTGGAGATGTGGTCATGGGTCTTCGATAGCCCGCATTCGGCGACGGCGACGGCAATGGCTTGCCAGACGGAGGCCTCGCTCATGGGTTTGGCGCTGCGGTGCATGGCCTGCTGAATGGTCAGGCCGGAGCCTTTCCATCCGCGACCGACGCCCGGGAAGAGCCACTTGGCATTGCGGTGAAAGGACCAGAATTCACGCAGGCGCTTGAGCAATCGAGGAGTGATCGGGACTTCACGGGCCTTGCGGTTTTTGGACTGGGTTTCGGGGATGTAGATGACGAGCCGCTCGCCGTTGATTTGCTTGGGCTTGATGTGGAGTGCTTCGTTGAGTCGCAGTCCACACTGATAGACGAGCGTGAAGTAGGTGCGGAAGCGCTCGTCCCGGAAGGTGCTCAGAAGGCGTTCGACTTCATCGAGGGTGAGCACGTGAGGCAGAGGCTCGTCGAACTTGATGTGGATCTTCTTCCAGATGTCCCAGTCGATGGCGAGGTGATCGCGGTAGAGCGTGCGCAGGGAACAGACCGCCTGATTGAGCGTGCTGGGTCGGAGTTTGCGCCCGTCCTGGAGGTGGATGAGGAAGTCGAGCACGCTCTCGGGTGGGAGTTTTGAGAGGTCATCCTTCGGGTAGTGGTCGGCGAGTTGGTGGACCCAGCCGAGGTAGGTTTGACGGGTGCGCTTGGCCAGACCTTTGAGATCGACAAAGCGGTTAAAGTCCTGATACCACTGGGCCGAAGCGAGTCGCTGTTGTGTGTTACGTTTTTTAGGCATTAAGGAGCCATGACGGCTTCGCTTCACCCCTTCAATACCCTCTAAACGGAATTGCCGCGAAGCGGCTCTGTTCAACCCCAAAGATAGCTTCGGGCGATAGCCCCGATGCTATCCGTTGTTGAACTGGCCCAGGCCGGTCGGGCGGGCGCGGTTACGGGCGCTCTTGCGGTTTCAATTCGCGCCTCAGAGTCAGTGACTTAACGCTGCCAGCGGGCAACATTGCGACGATTGACCGTCTCTGCGGGGGCCGCGAGGCGAATGACGAAGTGGTTCGCCCGGCGCCGTGGGCACTTGCTCCTGCCGGATGAGTGGCGATGGTGATCCGAGGCTCCGATCGGGGCGAATTACGAGGGTTGCCGTAGTTCGCGGGTGCTCGTTCTCTGGACACGGCGGCTTGCGATGTCTTTCGAGATAAATGGAGCGGGGTGATCATGATTTGATGAGGTGTTTCCG
>CAZVMS010000143.1:0-1509 GCA_964628795.1 uncultured Haloferula sp.
TTACATTATGTCAGGTAGCGGCCGTGGGCGTTCCCCTGTTCGACGAACCGGGCGGGTGCCAGAGACGATCTCGCATACCAAGGTGGGATACGACTCGACACCATCGAGCTCGCTGGGGCGGCGATGCGCCGAGAAACATGGGGACTGCCCCGAGTTCAGTTGACTCGGTGGGTTAGTGGTTTCACGCGGCGTTGAGTGCCATGTTTATGGTCTCAAACTCGATGGGGGTGAGTTTACCGAGGCGGCGCTGGCGACGCCTGCGGTGGTAGGTCCGCTCGATCCAGACGACGATCGCCAGGCGCAGTTCTTCCCGGGTCGACCACCGTTGCCGGTCGAGGACGTTCTTCTGCAGTAACGCGAAGAATGACTCCATCGCGGCATTGTCTCCGCACGCGCCGACCCTACCCATCGACCCGGTGATCCCGTTGTTCTTCAACACCCGCACGAACGCCTTCGAGCGGAACTGAGAACCGCGATCGGAGTGCAGGATCGTGCCATCGATGGTGCGTTGACCGATTGCGTTCCGGGCCGCCGCGACGGCTAAGGACGCTTTCATCCGGGAGTCGATCGAGTAGCCCACGATCTTGTTCGAGTACACGTCCTTGATCGCACACAGATAGAGCTTGCCCTCGTCGGTGCGGTGTTCGGTAATGTCGGTCAACCACAACTGGTTCGGGCGTGTCGCAGTGAAATTCCGCTCGACAAGGTCGTCGTGCACTGGAGGGCCGGCCTTGCGCGTGAGACCGCGTTTCTTCGCGAACACCGACCAAAGCCGCTGCTGGGAGCACAGCCGCCAGACCCGGTTCTCCCCCGCCTTCAGGCCAGCATTGTGGAGCTCGTCCCCGATGAACCGGTAGCCGAACACGGGGTCGTCCTGGTGGGCGTCCCAGGCGGCGTTGGTCAGGTGGGCGTCGTCCCAATCCCGCTGGCTGATCGGGTTGGCGCACCATCGGTAGAACGCTTGTTTGGAGAAGCCCAACACCCGGCAGGTCACCGTGACGGGGACACCGTCGACGGCCAGTTCAAGGACCAGCGGGTACATCATTTTGGGTTGACATCCCTAGAGAGATAGGCGACCGCTCGGCGCATCACCTCGGCTTCCTGCTCGAGTAGCCGGATCCGTTTCTTCGCTTCCCGCAGCTCGGCAGATTCCTTCTCGGTCACACCGAGCTTCACACCTTCTTCGACGTCGGCTTTCCTCAGCCAGTTCGCCAGGCAAGACTCGGAAATTCCGAAGTCCTTCGCGATCTGATTCAGCGGGGCTTCATGCTTCCGGGCGACCGCGACGACATCATGGCGGAACTCGGATGGGTAGGGCTTGGGCATGCTGAACATCCTCCCAGCGAAGACGAATCTTCACAGGTCAGGAGTCAACCAAACCGGGGGCAGTCCCCCATGTCAAGTTGGCGCCGGCTGGCCCGAGTCTTTGGTTCCTTGAGGAGCACACCGCGGGCGCGCGTCGATTCGGTCCGTCGGATATAGACGCACCCCCGAGCAAAATCAACGTCG
>CAZVMS010000144.1:0-6387 GCA_964628795.1 uncultured Haloferula sp.
AAGCCCCCTCCATCGCCGCGACACCTCCGCCCGGCTGCTTCATCGTCCGTAAAAGAAACGACTCCCCACCGATCCACGCCGGCTGAAACATTCCCGCTGCAGTTAGAGGTGCCGCCTCCGGTGAAGCCACCTGTTGCGCCAGCCCGGACTTGCCGACGGCGTTATTAAAAACCCCACCCCGCACCGCACGCTCCTTCAAGTTCGCCTCGACCTGATACTCGAAACTCTGCCTTGGACCCTCCGCGTTTTTCGTATTTCCCAGCGCGTAATCATTCGCCCCCCACTGCGTCCCTCCTTCATGGGCCACGGCACACATCATCTCGAATCGGTTGCCGAATTCACCCGATTCCGAAAGCAGCGATTTGAGCTGAGTCACCAACTCCGCATCCTCACAGGCGGTCTCGACCGCACCATCCGTCCCCACCTTGAACCGCACTCTAACAAGTGGATTCTCTGGAACCGCCGGCAAGACCCCCTCATCAAGCGCCGTCCGCTGGTTCTCCTCGATCATCAATGCCGCCGCCACCGTATCCATCCGCCACAGCGAAAGCCGAATGCGCTCCTGCAGATCCGCACGCGCATCCGCCAACGAACGCTCACGCTCGGCCGCCACGACTTCCTTCGTCAGCCATCCCATCGCGCCGATGATCACCGCCGCACAAGCGATTAGAGTCGTCCAAATCCAAAACCCGTAACGCCCACTCATACCACCACCTTCCACCCTTTTCCGCGCACCGTCACCAGAAAGTCCTGAGCCTTGTCCCGCAACTTTGAGCGCAAGTGCATCATGTGCATGTCCAGCGTCCGCGTCTCCGTCCGTGCCGGATCCAGCCCCCACACATGCCGCAGGATCTCATCGCGTGAAACCACCCGCCCCTTCGACTCTAACAAATACCTCAGCAACTCCGCCTCGCGCTCCGAAAGCATCTCCTCCTCCCCATCTTCGAAAACCACCTTACCCCCCGCAAAGTCCACCTCACCTCCCGGCACCGCCCGCTTTTCCTCCGGTGCCATGCGTTCGCACGACCGCCTCATAACCGCCTCCACCCGTGCCAGGAGCTCCCGCACGCTGAAAGGCTTCATCACATAATCATCTGCCCCGAGCTCCAACCCGCGCACCCGATCGTTTTCCTCACCACGCGCGGAAAGGATGATCACCGGTTGTCCCGCGCGACGCTTCTTCAGTTCCGCCAAAATCGAAAAACCATCGCGCCCCGGCAGCACCAGATCGAGCAGCAGCAGTCGATATGTCCCACGAAGCGCCAACTCCAGACCCGACTCGCCATCACCCGCCTCCAGCGTCCGATAACCCGCGAATTCCAAAGCATCCACCACCCCGCGCCGAACCGCCGGGTCATCCTCGATCACCAATATCGTTATCTCTCCCACGATCCAATTCCACCTTACTCTTTCTCCTTCTTCAAGACCGCGCTTCCCGCAAAAGGAATCTTCGTCGTCTTGATATCGAGAAACGGCTTCAGCTCATAGACATTCTCATACCCATAGGCATGCAGATTGATGAAGGTCGGAATATTGAGTGCCACCGGTGCCGATTTCCCAATGAATAGCACCGGTTCGTTGTCGAAGTTGTTGTTGCAGTAGATGAGAATCCTCGTCGATTTGTCCGGAATCAGCTTCGCGAGATCCTTCTCCGAGAAGTCCGAGAAGTTCAGATGCAGCGCCCCCTTCACATGGAGCTTCTCGAATTTTTCACGACTCCGCGTGTCGAGAATCATCGTCCCTTCCTCCGCCGCCATCCGCAGAAACTCCGACTCACTCACCCGGTGCTTCTGCCGCACTTCATCGAGATTCCGAGTCAGCTTCGCAAAGCCGACGTAATCAATCTTCGGATTCCCCTCATCCGCCAAAGCCACCAAGGAACTCCCAACCATCATCAAAACAAGTAGCGTTTTCATTCCTGCTATCCTGCCCCAGTCCCGAGATTTTGTCCGTAAACCCTGCGTAAATTTGTCAGCCTTCAGCGCTCGCCCGAAAAGTGCTCCCACCCGCCAGCCAGCTCCCCACCCGCTTCTGTTAGAAAACCAATCTTCGTCAACTCTGCAAATCCCTCGGGCCAGTGGATCAAATCTTTCTCCCAAGTCCGCAGCGGAAGCGCCACCAGCAGCTCATAGTCCTCACCATCCCCCATCGCCCCTTCAATCGAACATCCCGGAGTCCTTGGAACCCACTCCGGATTCACTTCAAATCCACAGCCGCTCGCCTTCGCCAGTCTCGGCAAATCCTTCGCCAAGCCATCGGACAAATCCATCATCGCCCGTGCGCCCATCCGACCAAGACACTGCCCCTCTAACAGACGCGGCGTGAAATTCAGATGCTTGCCGGCAATCGATCCTCCCAGTCGTCCCGTCACCGCCAGCACATCCCCCGGCTTGCCGCCCGACCTCAGCACCAACTCACCACGCTCGACACTGCCTTCACCCGCCACCGAAATCACCGCCGCCGAGCCATCCGGAACCGCCGTCGTTTCCCCCCCCGCCAAGATCCCGCCGTGCTTTTCCAAACACCGCCGGATCCCGTGATAAAGCCCCTCCGCCCAACTCACCGAGGTCTCAGCCGGCAGCGCCACCGTGACCATCAGATACTCCGGCCTGCCGCCCATCGCGGCAAAGTCACTCAGCACCCGCGCCACCGCTTTCCAGCCGACCTCCGAAGCTGCCGCCTCCGGCAAAAAGTGCACGCCCTCGACGATCGCATCCGTTTTCAAAAGCCGCAGTCGTCCGCGCCCAGGATCCACCACCGCGCAATCATCTCCCGGACCCGTGTGCAAATCACCCAGCGGAAAACCCTCCAGCAATTTCCCGATCAAGGCGTCCTCACCAATGTCGCGCAGGCGCTTCATGGTCCCGGCTCCTGGATCAGCCCATACTTGATTGCAAGCTGAGCCCCCACCGTCGCACCATTGAACAAAGTGTGAATCCCAATCGGTGCCCAGATCGAACCCGTGAACTCATAAGCCAAGGCCAAGAGCACCGCCAAAACAAACAGCGGCAACAGGGCCATCGCATTGTGATGAATCACCGCAAAAATCAGCGAACTGAAGATGATCGCTTCGACCCGACCGATGTAACGCTTTGCCACCGGATATAAATAACCCCGGAACATCACCTCCTCTGTTAGAGGCGCGACCACCACCGCCATCACGACCAGAGTAGCGAGCAGCAGCGGACTATCCGCCTCGGTGAAAGCCTTCACCACATCCTGCTTGCCATCATTTCCGAGCAAACTCTGGAGCCAGTCGATAAAGCCCAGCATTTGCAGCACACCAAGCACGCCCCAGGTGAAAAGCACGCCGACGATCGCAATCGGGAAAACCAAGGGCCACATCGGCCAGCGCAGCCCCAGCCAGCGCGAGGGATTCTGTCGCCACGCCACGAAACCGATCACCATCGCCATCAAAAAGAGCTGCGTCAGGATCGTGCTCAGTGCCACACTGAACGTCACCTTCACCTCGGGCTGCCCACCCACGAACATCGGCAGCAGATAAATCGTGGCAATGAACCCCGCCAGCAACAAGTCATACCAGTGATAGACATTCGACGAAACCCGCCACCAACCCGACGTCATCGAACCCGACAAAGGCGGCGGACTCACCTCCCCAGCCCACGACGACCCCGTTGCATAAGGAGTCCATTCGCTCGGAAGCGGCGGCGGGCCTGCGGCCTCATTTGGCTGTTCGGGTGGTATCGCGACCTCGGGCGTCCCCTTGTAGCCGCCGTGTGAACGTTGCCTCAGCAAGCCAAAGACGAAAACACCGACCGCCAATAATAAGGCGCCCAACACGATCCAAAATCCCACGTCCTTCGGCATCACGCGGACTTTGCGGAGCCAAACCCCGACCGGCGAGCGGAAATGGCATCCTCCCACCATTTAGTGCCCTTTGATCTTCCACCCAAGCTTGCAGAATCGACTCCGAACGGCAAATGTCTGCCCATCCAATCAACAAATCCCAGCCCGAACCCCTACCGCCAGTTGGTCCAGCGTCGCTTTTCCGAGCCACTGCTGGTCCTTCTCATCTTTGTCTTCGGAGTCTGGATGTGGGACAACCACCTCGGCAAGCCCGCCGGCCCGCCTCCAAACGCATGGGAACTGGCGATCCGAAAAGCCGACCGCGACCTCCGGATTGCCGACGCCACCTCAAACCTTCCCGTCTGGATCCGCCCTGCCCTCGGCATCGACCCCCTTGAGCAAACGCTCGCCACTACCGATGAATCCTTTTCTTATCTCGCCCTGAGGCGCCATCGCCACCACGAGGATCAAGCCACCCGAGCCCTGAATGACGAAGGAGCCTACGCCTTGGCCGTCATCAAAGCCCTCCAAAATGACGGCAACGCTGCCACCGGCCCCTTCACCCAATACGGACTCCCCGGCCCGCCCCTTCCCGGCCCCATTTTTTCCCGCATCATCGCCGGAAAGGAATACTGGTGGGATCTCGCCTACCTCCGCGGCCTCAATGTCCCAGGAACTGAGGAAGCCGCCAAGCTCGTCGAGAACCGCACCCAGCACCTCGCGAACAACGCCATCAAAGCCCGTGGCACGGTCCTCGCCCTCGCCCTCGGCGGGCTCGTCTTTGTCCCCGGCACTCTACTTGCCTTCTTCCGCGCCGGACGCCCGAAGCCCCACCGCCGCGTGAACTACTCCCACCGCTGGCACATCGGCTTCGGACTCGGGGTATTCTTCCTCGGCTACCTGGCTAGCGTTGGTTTCACCAATTCCTTCAACGCCCTCCTTCATGCCATCCCGCACCCTGACCCCAGCAGCAACGCCGGCCCACTGATCTCGATGCCGCTGTTCATCACCCTCGATGGCCTCACCCGATTTCTCCCCGCTCTGATCGCCCTCGGCCTGCTTTTCCGCCGCACACGCCACGCTGTTTCCCGACTAGGTATCGTCGGCCCCATCGACGTCCGCCTGATCCTCGGCAGCTTCACCATCCTTCAAATCATCGAATTCGGCCTGCGCATGACCCTCGACCGCGGCGGCGAGCCCGACCCCTTGGGCGGGATCGATCCGATGGAGGACGGCACCATGGGCCTCATCTTCGCCATCGTCTCCGCCTGCATTGCCGCCCCGATCGCCGAAGAAATTCTCTACCGTGGTGTCCTTTTCCGATCCCTCGCCAACCGCACCAACCTCGCCAGCGCCGTGATCCTCTCATCGCTGGTCTTCTCGCTCGTCCACTTTTATCAGCTCTCCAGCATGATCACCGTGTTCACCGTCGGAGCCGCCTGCGCCCTTTGTTACGCCTCCAGCCGCACCCTCGTTACCGCCATCGCCCTGCATGCGCTTTACAATGTAGCTATCAAAATTCCGGAATGGATTGTCTACCACGCATCGCTCCCGTAACAAGCTTGCATCCTCGAAGAATCGTTCCGAGCCAACTTCCCATCCCCATCTCAAAATCCTAGCGCATGAGTCACGAGACTTTCAAAGCCCCAGAACTGGACCACCTCGCGGAACTACTTCCAGCATACGAGTTCGAGTCATTCATTGCCCAAGGCGGAATGGGTGCCGTCTACAAGGCAAACCAGCGCTCCCTCGATCGAGTGGTCGCCATCAAGATCCTCCCCCGCGAATTCGGTGAAGACCCCAAGTTTCGTGAGTCCTTCGAGACAGAGGCCAAAGCCATGGCAAGGCTCAACCACCCCAACCTCCTCGGCGTTTACGACTACGGCGACATCGAGGGCATGCCCTACATCGTCATGGAGTTCGTCGATGGGAAGTCCCTCTATCACTCCGCTTGGAACAAAGCCATCGAGCCTGAACAAGCCATCGAGATCGTTCGGGGCATCTGCGACGGCCTCGGCCATGCCCATGAGCACGGCATCCTCCACCGTGACATCAAGCCAGCCAATATTCTCCTCACTGCTAAAGCCCAGCCAAAGATCGGCGACTTCGGCCTCGCCCAGCCGACCGATACCACCGGCACCAGCCAAGTCATGGGCACCCCGGGCTACACCGCCCCAGAGATCACCCACAACCCCGAGAAAGCAGGAATCGGCACCGACATCTACGCCGTCGGAGTCATCCTTCACGAACTCATCACCGGCCAGCGGCCCGACCCCACCGGCGTCGAAAAACCCCGACTCTCCGGCGATCGAGGACTCGATGCGATTTGGCAAAAAGCGACCGACCCGGTCATCGACAAACGCTACCGCTCCGCCGAAGAGATGGCCGTTGCTCTTTCCGCTTGGCGACCAAGCACCCGTCGACTTGCCACCCCTTCGGCCGCAGTACCCCGATCTCTTGCCAGAATATCGGCTCAAAAAAAAGCACCGCTTACCGCTGCAACCCCAAACATCGCCCCAAATATCGCCCCAAATATCGCCCCAAACATCGCCCCCACGACTTCCCCTGCTTCCCCTGCTT
>CAZVMS010000145.1:0-26839 GCA_964628795.1 uncultured Haloferula sp.
TGACGACGCCCGCAGCTTCGTGCGCGGCCTCATTCAAACGTCCATCAACCTGCGCCCCGATCTGGTTTCAGGAGAACTCCGCATCGAACTCCACGGCAAAGCCAACCCCGTCCACGACACCATCGTCGCCAGCCTCTGCGAAGAACTCAACGCCACTGAGACCCACTACCCCGGCACCAATCTACGCCTCAAATCCATCCCACTGAGGTCATTGCCTTTCCTCCCGGGTCAGGATGTCTGAGGCTCCTCCAAATGGATCAAAAGCCAGGGGGAGCAATTCGCCGGTTTTGCATGGCAGGCGGGTTACGGAGTATTTGCGGTTTCTGAATCCAACGTGCCCGTTGTCCGTGAATACATCGCAAACCAGCAGGAACATCACCGCAGAAAATCGTTTCAGGAGGAATACCGGGCATTTCTGGAACGACATCAAATCGCCTTCGATGAACGGTATGTCTGGGACTGATCGCGGGATTTGGACCGCCCTTTCAGGGCTCGATTCATGATCCATGCCAAACCCAGGGCGTTGCCCTGGGCTGGTATGGATTTGCCCCTTTGGGGCGCAACAACGGGCCATTCCCACCCCCCCAACAGAACGAATTCCCAAAGCCCCAACGGAACGTCTATCCAAAGCCCCAACGGAACGTCTATCCAAAAGTAAGCGGGGTAAACGCGCACCTCGCTGAATTCTGGTTTTCTGAGCGGGCCGGTTCCACGCTGGCTGGATGGCCAAGCCAAATCCAACTCGCCACCCGCCTCATCGAAACCCTGCGCCGTGGAAAGGAGGGACTGCGATGATCGGATTCCCCGCCGGGCTGAGGGTCTATCTCGCTATCGAGCCCCACGACATGCGCAAGTCCTTCAACGGACTCTCCGCCATCGCCCGCCAACTCGTCGCGCGCGGACTCGAGGACGGAGCAATCTTTGCCTTCACCAACAAGCGCCGCAACCGCTTGAAGATCCTTTACTACGACCGCACGGGCGTCTGTGTTTCTGGCCAAGCGGCTCGAGACCGGGACGTTCTCGTGGCCGTCTCAGGGTTCGCGGAGCCTGTCGCTGGCCCCCGAGGCACTACAACTCCTGCTCGACGGCATCGACCTCCGCAGCGCGCAAATGCGACCCTGGTATGAGCGTGACGAAGCGGGTGAAAAGAAGTCGATTTAAACTACGGCGGCAGGAAGAAGCGCAAGCGCGGCGGCCACCGCTCACCCATGAAGAGCGCAGTTGTAGGAATGAAAGAGTCGTTGTCGCGAAGGTGGAGATCAGGTGAGGGTCTTTGTGCTTCGAGGGCAATGAGGCTCATTCCGAAGGGGATCAGCACTGGAATGAGATGGAGCCAGAAAGTCCGTCGAGCGATCCGCCCTTTGAAGCGAAAGAGAATCGCAAGCGTTCCGGGCGTGTGGGGATCTATGTCCTGAACGTGATCCGACTTTGGTGAGGTGTAGGGATCGATAGACATTGATGATCCTGTTAGGGCGACTGAAAGTCGCCTTGCCCACCCATGGCGCTTGAGCAAAGCGCCACTCCCTTACACCGTTTCGAGGAAGCGGCGTTGGGCGGCGGCTTCGGGGTTGGCGGGGGCTTTGGCGTTCTCGGGTTTGGTGTCGGCGATGAGTTCGTCGCGGAATTTCGCGATGATGGCTTCCACCGGCCAGGATGAGGCTTCACCGAAGGCACAAATGGTGCGTCCGTCGATCTGATAGGCGACGCTTTCGAGGGTATCGATGTCTGCTGGCGTGGCTTGTCCGGCGACGAGGCGATCGGAGATTTTGCGCATCCAGGTGGAGCCTTCGCGGCATGGCGTGCACTGACCACAGGACTCGTGGGCGTAGAAGGCGTTGATGTTGTTGAGGACCCACGACATTTTGCGTGAGTCATCGATGACGATCACGCCACCCGAGCCGGCCATTGATCCGCAAGCGGCGAGGGAATCGAAGTCCATCGGGATGTCCCAGAAACCAAGTTCGCGCTCGGTGCCGTCGGGGTTCTTGAGTTTGAATTTCTCGTCGGTGCGGAGGATCTTTGAAGATGATCCGCCGGGGATGACGGCCTTGATTTCGCGTCCGTCTTTCGGACCACCACACATGTCGTAGATCAGTTCACGCATGGTAATTTTGCCGACCTCGACTTCGAAGTAGCCGGGATTTTTGACGTCGCCGGAGACACAAAGGATGCGGGTGCCGGTGTTGCGGGCGACACCGAGTTTGGCGTATTCGTCACCACCCATTTGGACGATGTGCTTCACGTGGCAGAGCGACTCGACGTTGTTGACGATCGTCGGGCACATGTAGAGGCCGAGGGCGGCGGGGAAGTAGGGAGGCTTGATGCGTGGGTAGGCACGCTTGCCTTCGAGAGACTCGATCAGGCCGGTTTCCTCACCGCAAATGTAGGCGGCGGCGCCACGGTGGACGTAGATTTCGAGATCGAATCCGGAGCCGAGGACGTTCTGGCCGACGAAATGCTTCTCTTTCGCTTCGGCGATGGCCTTTTCGAGAATGATGGCGGCTTCGGGGAACTCTTCGCGGATGTAGATGTAGGCGACGTGAGCGCCGACGGCGAAGCACGAGATGACCATGCCCTCGATGAGTTGGTGAGGGTCCTGGTGGAGGATGTAGCGGTCTTTGAAAGTGCCGGGCTCCGATTCGTCCGCGTTGCAGATGAGGTAGACGGGCTTGGTATTGTTAGGTGGGATGAAGGTCCACTTGATGCCTGTTGGGAAACCTGCTCCGCCACGACCGCGCAGGCCGGACTTTTTGACTTCTTCCGTGATCGCCTTGGGCTCCATGCCAAGGGCGGTCTTGAGTTGCTCGTAGCCGCCGTCGTTGAGGTAGGTTTCAATGGATGGATCCCAGCCAACGCGATCAACGTTTTTGAAGATCATGCGATGCTCGCGAGGATCTGGCTGCTTACCTTCTTTGTATGGGATGTCGCTCATGGCGGAAATGGATGGGATCAGGTGGTCGGGACGGCCTCGAGTTGGAGACCGTAGGGGATGAAGCATTCGAAATTTTTGATGTTGCGAGTGGCCACCGGCACTTTGCTGCAAATCGCGGCGGCGGCAATCATGCAATCCGCGTGGGAGCCACGTTTTCGACCAGTGTAGTGGAAAAGCCGCGAGGCCTCCTCGGCTTGCTGCTCGTCGAAAGGAAGAATGTTTTTCTGAAGGATGGCGTAAACCGCGTCTTTCTGGTCGCGCGAGTGGGGTCCGTTGCAGAACTCCGACCAAGCGATGGCTGAGGTGGCGAGCTGCTCGCCCGCCTTGACCCATTTCCGCACGAGGCCGATCTGCGGAGAGCCGATGGTCACCAGATCGATGAGAATATTGGTATCGAGGTGGATCATGGTTCCCACCAGTAGCGTTTGGCGTCTCGCTCAGCCTTCACTTCAGCGCGAAAATTGGCGGCCTCTTCAGCAACGAGACCCCCACCGTTTTGGAGCCAATCCAAGGCTTCGAGCGGACTGGGAAGCCGGTCTTCCTTATCCGCTTGGGTCTTGAGGCTTTTTACGGCGCGCCGAACCACTTCAGCTTTGGAAATCCCCCATTTCTTGCTGAGGGCATCCATGGCTTGGATGGTGACTTTATCCAGCGACATGCTGGTTCTGGCAAGCGAGTAACTCATGTGGTAACGAGTGCCACCACGTCAGTGGATCGTCAAGAGTAAAATCAAGCCTGATAGGAGCTCATCAGGCCCTCAGCCTTGTCCTCACTGACTCCTTCGTGGAAGTCATCATTTACAAGAACGACAGGTGCGGTGCCGCAGGAAGCGAGACACTCGGCGAATTCGACCGACCATGTGCCACATGGCGAGACGGCGATCGGGTGATGATGGGGGTCGAGTGTCGATGGATCGATCTGCATCAGTTCGCAGAGCTTGTTCATCAACTCGTAGGAGCCGCCCATCGCGCAGGAAAGCGTGCGGCAAACGCGGACGTGGAATTTCCCTGGAGCCGACTGCCGGAAACCAGGGTAGAAGGTCACGACTTCAAGCACCTTCACGGGTTCGATGCCAACCTTGTCCGCCGTCCATTGAATTCCCTCCGCAGAAATGAATCCGTGATGGTGCTGAATGAAGTGGAGGATCGGCAGGACGGCCGACCGACGATGGTCGCTAGGAAACTGCGCGAGCCGCTTGTCTGCCTCTTCCTCAAGGTGAGGAGAGGCGACGAATGGCGGAAAGTGTTTGCTGCCGGGGGTTTCCGGAGAGGCGATGGAGGCTTCGAGGGTCGATTGGCTCATTGGTAAGATTTACTCTTTGACGAGTTTCTCAAGGGCATTGAGATCGCGGTAGTTGCCGAGTTTGGTGCCGTCAAGTTTGCAGACGATGACCGATGGGATGCCGGAGACACCGTGGTTGAACTCCTTCTTGAAGTCAGCGGCCTTTTTCATCTTCAACTGAGGCCAAGGCATTTGCTTCTTCACCGCGTAGTCTTCCATGGAGGCCTCGTCGCGGTCGCTCGTGATTAAGACGATCTCGAAATTCTCGTTCTTGTTTTTGTTGTAGAACTCGACAAGTGACGGGGTGAATTGCTGGCACGGGCCACACCAGGATGCGGTGTAGTAAAAGACGTAAAGTTTTTCAGGCTTGGGCTGATCGGTGACCTTTTTCAGCGATTTGCCGTTCAATTTTACAAGATTGCCTTCGAGGATTTCATCAAAGACGCTCTCTGGAGCAGCTTCCGCAGCGGCGATTTCCTCGGGTGATTTCCACTCGTTGAGGCGCTTGGCATCAGCCTCGGTCAGTCCGGAAGCGGCGATCTTGACCGTTCTGCCGTTCTTCATCTTGAACTCTCCGGTCTTCTCGCCATCGGCTTCGATGACCTTTTTGAGTTCGAGTTGGGCACTTCGGCCGTCGGCGCTGGTCCAGGTTTCAAATTCCGCCATGGCAAATCCGCCAAGCACGATTGAGCAAAGTAGGATAGATGTCTTCATAACATTCGTGGATATACGCTTAACGATCGCATTCGCCCATCACGAAATCGAGGGAGCCGAGAACGGCGGGGATGTCCGAGACCATATGGCCAGGGAGTAGCTTTGAGCAGAGGGAAAGGTTGCAGAAGGAGGGACTGCGGATTTTCAGGCGGTTGGGAACACCGCCGCCCGTCGAGTGAATGTAAAAACCGAGCTCACCTTTCGGGTTCTCGGCACCGAAGTAGACTTCGCCGGGAGGGGCGTTGATGCCCTGAGTGGCGACGATGAAGTGGTGGATTAGCTCTTCCATCGACATAAGGACGCGCTCTTTGTCGGGAAGCATGCTCTTGGAATCAGCAAGGTTAAAAGGGCCGTCTGGCATGGTATCGAGCACCTGACGGCAGATGCGGATCGACTGTTTCATTTCTTCCATGCGGACCTGGTAGCGGGCATAGCAATCGCCTTCGTCGGCCACGACGACGTCGAAATCGTATTTCTCGTAGCCAAGGTAGGGATTGTCTTTCCGAAGGTCGCGAGTGGCTCCCGAGGCGCGAAGATTGGGCCCGGTAAGTCCGTAGGCGATGGCGTTCTCCTTGGAAATGACGCCGATGTCAGCCATGCGGTTGATGAAGATCTTGTTTTTATCGAGAAGCTTGGCGACTTCATCGATGGTCACCTCGCATTCGTTGAGGAAGGTGCGGACGGCATCCGAGAAGCCTGGAGGCATGTCACGAACCTGGCCACCGACGCGGGTGTAGGAAGTCGTAAAGCGAGCACCGGTCAGCTGCTCACAGAGGTTGTAGACCTTTTCACGCTCGGTGAAAGTGTAGAGGAAGACGGTCATGGCACCGACGTCCATCGCGCAGACGCCAACGCCGAGAAGGTGGGAGGAAATGCGGGCGAGCTCGCAGCAGAGCACGCGAATGGCCTGACCGCGTGGCGGCAATTCCCAACCCATCAGTTTTTCAACGGCGCAGGCATAGGCGACGTTATTCGCAAGGGGGGCGAGGTAGTCTAATCGGTCCGTGTAGGGGACGAACTGATTGTAGTGCATGTTCTCGGCGATTTTTTCATCACCACGGTGAAGGAATCCAACATCAGGCTCGGCTTTCTCGATGACTTCACCATCGAGTTCGAGGATCAGGCGCAAGACGCCGTGAGTCGCGGGATGGGACGGGCCCATATTGAGCACCATCTTTTCCCCCATCAGGTCATCGGTCTCGGCATGATAATCGGCGGCTTTGGCGGCCACATCGCGGGCTTCGTATTCGGTCGTGGAGCTGCTCATGAGACTTGCGGACAGGGGAATCAGGCCTCAGGAATGGCCTACGGGCAAGGGGTTTGTGAAAAATTTCACAAAGTCCGAGTAGGTTGGGAGTCTGGCGAGTGGAAATCGGCCGGATAATCCCTATCGTGATTGGATGAGGATCTGATTGAATTGCGTCATGTTGATGGCAGCGTTGCTGACGGTTCTGAGCTTTGGGTTGTTATTTGTTGGAGCGGAACTTCTCGTCCGAGGAGGTGTTGGACTGGCCCTGAGACTGGGTTTGACGGCCCTCGTGGTGGGCTTGACCGTGGTCGCCTATGGCACTTCGTCGCCAGAGTTATTGGTCTCGGTAAAGGCGGCGTTTTTAGGTCAGTCGGGGATCTCGGTCGGCAATGTGATTGGTTCGAATATATTCAACATTGCCGTCATCTTGGGGCTGGCGGCGCTGATCAAACCGATCAGGGCAAGTTCAGAGATTATCCGGCGGGATGGGCCCGTCATGGTGCTGGTGACCTTGCTCGGGATGGTCGCGCTCTGGGACTCCCGGATCGAGCGCTGGGAGGGGGTCTTGCTGCTTTTGGGAAGCATCATCTACACTTGGTGGATCGTGCGGCATGCAAGGCGTGAAGCGGGAGACAAGGACGAATCTCTGACGGAGATGGGTCTGGGTAAAGCGCTGATTTTCATTCTGATGGGCCTGGGTGTTCTGGTTCTGGGTTCTCAATTGCTGGTGACCAATGCGGTATTCATGGCGCGCAGTTGGGGCGTGTCTGAGGCGGTGGTCGGGCTGACGATCATTGCGGCAGGAACTTCGATGCCGGAGTTGGCCACCTCGGTGGTGGGGGCGATCCGCGGTCAGTCCGATATCTCACTCGGCAACGTGGTGGGTTCGAACATTTTCAACCTTCTTTTCGTGCTGGGGATGGCTTCGGTCATTCATCCGATTCAGGCGGTGGGCATCCGTGGTGTTGACCAGCTTTTCATGCTCGGCTTGGCCGTTTTGCTGACTCCGCTGATGTGGACTGGGAAAGTGATTGGACGCAAAGAGGGCGCTTTGCTGCTGATGATCTACGCTGCCTATCTCTGGATCGTCTGGCCGAAATCGTGAGACTTCTTTTCACGGGAGGATGGCCAGATGCACGGAATGGGAAGACAGGCGGTGATCCAGCAGGTCTTCATCCACGCGGAGACGAGTCCGAGGCAGCTCAGTGCAATGACATCGGGTGGTGCCCACTCCTTGAGGAAGGCCACCAATACGAGCACGACACGCCGAGCGAGAGACCGATTTCATAGGTGAAAGGATCCATGGGGGATGAATGACTCGACTGAGAACCAAACATCCGAAGCAGGCGGCGTTTCGCTGCTCCTTAGAAATTCACCTCGAACCAAAGTCCAGCAAAGAGTCGGGTGGATCCATCGGAGTAGAGCGGGACCGAACTGCCGACAAATGGGGTCAAAGCGACGCTTTTATTGACGCCGTAGGTCCAGCCGATGCGAGTGTAGAAGTCGTTCAAGCCGCTGCGGCCGTAGTAATTGGAGGTCGCGCTGGTGCCACCGAGGATGCTGATAAAGGACGAATTCCCGACCGGTTTGCTCCATTGGGCCTCGATGTTTCCATACCAGCCCTTCGGGCCGGTGTCATAGCTGATGCCCGAGCCAATCCGCCAATCTTCGCTGGGCCGCCAGTTGAGGGAGGGGCCGAAATCGACGCCGTCTTGGAAAAGGGAGTTTTGATAGCCGTGCCATGAGGCATTGAGGCCAGCATCCCAGTCGTCCCGATCGTAGCGGATGCCGAAGGCGGCGCTGACTTCTTCAAAATTGCGGGAACCGCTTCCATACCAGCCGCCAAGGTCGATCAGCCATTCGTCGCTGAGCGCAATTTCCGTTCCGATCTGGACTTCGATCAGGTCGTCGGCCAGCGAAAATCCTCGATAAACGTAGTCCGAGCGGTAGCCGGTGACGATCTCGACTCCGTAGGGGACTTCGGAATCCTGGGCCTGTCCGAAAATGGTGGATCCCAAAAAGAACAAGGGCAGCAATCGCTTCATATCGCGATGCTGCCCGAGCTCGGTTGAGAGATCAATGACGGTATCGATCAGCTTGCCGCCTCGATCTCGCCGGCGAGGCTGGCATCAAGCACTTCCTTGCGGAGATTGCGGCCCTTGCCACGGCTCCACCAGAGAACGATCGGCGCGGCGACGAAGATCGACGAGTAGGTTCCGATCACTAGACCAACCAGAATCATTTGCGAGAAGTCGGCGAGTGCCGACCCCCCGAAGACGGAGAGAATGGCGACCGTGGCAATCGTGGTGACCGAGGTCAGCAAGGTCCGGGAGAGGGTTGCGTTGATTGCTTCGTTCATCAGTTCCTTGACGGTGCCGTGAGAAGTCAGCAGTGACTCACGAATGCGGTCGAAGACGATAATCGTGTCGTTAATCGAGTAACCTGCGATGGTTAGGATGGCACCGACATGAATCAGTGAGAGCTCGCCGCCGAACAGAACGACCAGGCCCGTTGCGAGAACGATGTCATGAACGAGGGCCACGAAAGCACCAAGTGCGAAGGAGAACTCGAAGCGGATGCTGATGTAGATGAGCATCGCAATGAGGCCCATGCCGATGGCGACGCAGGCGTTGATGAGGAATGCCTTGCCCGCAGTCGCGGACACTGCCTCGACCGTAGCTTGGATGGCATACTCTGTCTCTCCAGAGTTCGCACTCAAGGGCACCCGTTGGCCCATGATATTGATTTTCTTACGGAGAGTCTGCTCAATCGCTTCTGCATCTTGGGTGTCGCAACGCACTGTTAGGAGTTCGCCAGTTCCTGGAACGGTCTCTTCTTGCGCAATCGGCTTGGCGACGGTGTCAAGATCCTTGAGGGCTTCCTCCGCATCCGCTTGAGATACCAATTCCTGGCCGTCATTGAACTGGAATTTGAGCAAGGTGCCTCCGGTGAAGTCGACGCCGAGACCCTTTTCGCCTCTGATCGCGAATCCTGAAACAGCTGCGACGAAGAGCACTGAAGATGCGATGAGTGCCATGCGGCGCTTGCCGAGGAAATCGAAGTTGCTCTTTCGGAAGAGGTTGAGCAGCGAGAGGTTCTTGAGCAGTCCGAGGTCGACGACCCAACGGAAGATCACACGGGTGACGAGGATCGCGGAGAACATCGAACCAAGCAGACCGATCGTCAGGGTGACGGCGAAGCCCTGCACCGTGCCACTTGCCTTCCAGAAGAGGATGGTGGCAGCGAGGAGCGAGGTGATGTTCGAGTCGAAGATCGCGGAGAAGGCCTTTTCGTAGGCGGTCTCGATCGCGTTGTTGAGCGACTTGCCGTTTTCGAGTTCCTCGCGCAAACGTTCGAAGATCAGGACGTTCGCATCAACGGCCATGCCGATCGTCAAGATGATGCCGGCAATACCAGGAAGCGTGAAGGTGAAGCCGAACATCGCCATCGATCCGAAGATCAGCACGGCGTTCACCATCAGGGCGATCAGGGCAACAATACCGGCGGTGCGGTAGTAGACGAGGATGAAGACAGCCGTCAGCCCAAGACCGACGAGAGCGGCCATGACGCCCTGCTTAACGACGGCCTGACCAAGGCTTGGAGAAACGGTGCTCTCCTGATCGATCTTCAGGGCGTTCTTGAGTGGGTTGTTGAGCTGGGCGGCGAGTTCCGAGGCTTTCTTTCGGTTCTTCTGGCCCTCGATCACGAAGCGCGAGCCGAGTGGCACGGACTGGACGGTGGGGGCGGAGACGATTTCGTTGTCGAGGAGGATAGCGATGCGATCCTGACCGGGGCGCATGTCCTTGGTGAGGTTGATCATTTTTTCGCCACCATCACCGGTGAGTTCGATGCTGACGATGTTGTCGGCACCCTGGGTCACCGGGTAGGCGTGGGCGACGTCGGCACCCGCGACTGCGGTGCGGTTGTTGAGCAAGAGATACTCGGTGTAGGTGTCGCCATTGCGGTCTTCGCCTTCGTGCTTGTAGGCGCGGTATCCGGGGACGATGTCCTCCTTGTCGTAAACGCGCTCGGCGAGGGTCTTGCCGTCGGCGGTCTCGCGCTTGCCGCCCTCAAGATTGACCTCGCGGAGTTCGAGTTTGGCGACCTTTTGAAGGGTGATGCGGATGCCGGCTGCCGTCTCAGGAGACATGCCGGGCATTTGAAGGAGCACGGTGTCGGTGCCACTTTTGGCGATCAGTAGATCGACCGTGCCGCTGGCACCCAGGCGCTTTTCGATGGTGGCGACGGCCTGATTGAGGTCGTCCTCGCGAAGGGGAATGATCTCACCGGTGTTGGGGTCGGTGTTGGGCTGGACCTTCAGAGTGAAGGCGGAGCCACCCACGAGGTCGATGCCGCCCTTGAGGGTCTTGTCCGGTGGATAAAGGGCCAGAGCGCAGAGGGTGCAAAGACCAAGCACGAGGGTCGTGCCGATGTTGCGCTTGCGGCGGTCGGACTCGGTGACGAAGTACCAGATGAAGAGGATCAACAGGGCAAGTCCCGAAAGGAACAGAACGAGCGGATCGGCGATGAATTCGAGCGCGAGGATCGATGGAATCATGGGTCTAGGAAAAGGAAACGAAATGGGGAACGTCTAGTGAATAAGGCGAAGGCTTAGGCTTTATCGACAGGTGCGGCAGCGGACTTCGACTCCTTTTTGTGGACGGAAGCGATGGCATGCTTGTCGAACTCGATCATCGTGCCTTCGGCAACCTTGAGGGTCACGGTCTTGTCTTTGAGGTTGTGAACGAGGGCGTGAATCCCGGCGGTGGTGATGACGCGATCGCCAACCTTCATGGAGTCGATGCGGGCCTGGAGTTCCTTGCGCTGCTTCTGCTGCGGGCGGATGAGCAGGAAGTAGAACATGACGACCATGATGACCATCATGGGAATCGGTCCGCTGAGGGGGTTTGGGGTTCCTTCGGCGAGGAATGAGATAAGCGAGGATGTCATGGATCTTTTGAAGCGTTGTATCGGCGAATGAACGAATTCTTGAATTCGAGGAAGTTCCCTTCGCGTATGGCTTGCCGCGAATTGGCGGCGAGGCGGAGGAAGAAATGCAGGTTGTGAAAGGAAAGCAACCGCAAAGCGAGGATTTCCCCGGCCCGGAAAAGGTGGCGGATGTAGGCCCTGCTGAAGCGCGCGACGTGGGGGTGGGCGCTTTCGCACAGCGGAGCCTGATCGCGCTCGAACTCGAGGTTCTTGATGTGGATCGGTCCGTCGAGGGTGAATGCCTGCCCGTGGCGGGCGACTCGGGTGGGCATGACGCAGTCGAACATGTCGACGCCTCGGGCGATCATTTCGAGGATCTGAGGCGGGGTGCCGAGGCCCATGGCGTAGCGTGGTTTGTCTTCCGGGAGGAATGGGATGGCATTCTCGATGGCGCGGAACATCTCGTGCTCGGGCTCGCCCACAGAGACGCCGCCGACGGCGTAGCCATCGAAGCCGATTTCGACGAGTTCGCGGGCGGATTGCTCGCGGAGCTCCGCCCAGATGGAGCCCTGGACGATGCCGAAATGCCGCTGCTTTCCTTCTCCAGAGCGTGGCTGGTTTTTCTCGACCCAGTCCTTGCAGCGGCGAGCCCAGCGGGTCGTCAGGCCCAAGGATTCCTCGGCATACTTTTGCTCGCAGGGGTAGGGCGGGCATTCATCGAAGAGCATCGCGATGTCCGAACCGAGCGATGCTTGGATTTCCATGCTGAGCTCGGGGGTGAGCATCATTTTCGAGCCATCGAGGTGGTTCTGAAAGCGGACGCCCTCCTCGGTGATCTTGCGGAGCTTGGCGAGTGACCAGACTTGGAAACCGCCAGAGTCCGTGAGCATCGGCTTCTGCCAGCTGGTGAAATCGTGGATGCCTCCGAGGTCGCGGATCAGTTCGTGACCGGGGCGCAGCCAAAGGTGGTAGGTGTTTCCCAGAATGATCTGGGAGCCGAGCAGCTCGAGTTCCTCCGGGTGGAGGGTCTTGACTGAGCCTTGGGTGCCGACGGGCATGAAAATCGGGGTCTCCACTTCGCCGTGGGCGAGCGACATCTGGCCGCATCTGGCCTTGGAATCGGGGTCTGGGTGGAGGACTTGGAACATGCGCCGGGGGAGAGAAGGGCATTTTCCCGGATTTCCAATGCCAAATCAGGGTGGGGCTGTGGATTCTTCAATACCAAACCCCAGTCGACGGGTAAGTGGCTTGTTCGGGGGGACTCAGGCAAACCGTGCTGGTGATGCCGTGAGGAAGCGGCTCGGTTTGGTCTTGCCAGTCAAATTTAGCTCGTGCTAAACCTCATCCAGAACTTATGAACTCAGAAACATCTGTCCCGAACCTGCGGGAAATTGCGGCACTGTTTGACATGCGGGCTGATTTTTTGCGCGGCGATTCTTACGGTTCTGGCCATATCAACGACACTTACTGCGCCCACTTTAATCAAGCCGGGAACTCGCAGCTGCGTTATATCATCCAGCGCATCAACACCAATGTCTTCAAGAGCCCGGTCGAGTTGATGGAAAACGTGGCGCGGGTAACCCGTCACTCGCTGGCGCGTCTGCAAGAGGAGGGGCATCCCGAGGCCCATCGTCGGACCTTGGTCTGTATTCCGGCTCATGACGGTAAGCCTTACGCCGTCGATGCTGATGGGAACTACTGGCGGGTCTATCCGTTCATTGAGCGGGCGACGGGGCACGATGAGATTACTGCCGACGAACAGGCTTACGAGGCGGCGAGGGCTTTCGGAAATTTCCAGAAGCTTGCGGCTGATCTTGGCGGCGAGCGTTTGCACGAGACGATTCCCGATTTTCACAACACACCGCTGCGTCTTGAGGCGCTGCGTCGGGCGATCGAAGAAGATGTCGCGGGTCGCGCTGCGGAGGTGAAGCCTGAGATCGACTTCGTGATGGCGCGAGCTGCCGATTGCTCACGCATCACGGACCGCATCGCTTCGGGTGATATTCCGGAGCGGGTCACCCACAATGACACCAAGCTGAACAATGTGCTGCTCGACGATGTTTCTGCGGAAGGGGTCTGCGTGATCGATCTCGACACCACGATGCCGGGTTCGGCGCTTTATGACTTCGGCGACATGGTTCGCACCGCCACGCCGACCAGTCGTGAGGACGACACCGACCTCGCCAAGCTCGACTTGCGTATGGACCGCTTCGAAGCGCTTGTCCGGGGCTACCTCGGTGCGGCTGGCTCGTTCCTGAATGATGCCGAAGTGGACCATCTTGCGTTTTCCGGAAAGCTGCTGACCTTTGAATGCGGCATCCGCTTCTTGACGGACTACCTGCAGGGCGACGTCTATTTTAAGATCAAGGCTCCCGGGCACAACCTGGACCGTTGCCGTAATCAGTTGGCATTTGTGAAGGCGATCGAACGGAAGCTCGCGGCGATGGAAAAGTTTGTTGCCACGCATGCGGCAGGGAGTCGTGCCTCCGGGTTCCAGCTTTAGGCAGCGGGTGAGGTAGAAGGGATCAGGTTTTTTTAGGTGGATTCACTGCTTGGAAAGGGACGCGATGGTGAGGCGCGTGCCAGTCCGGCGATGAGAATGTGGCTACTCCGGAAGGGCTGGTGCTTGCAATGGGGGGGCGAGTGCTTGAGAAAAGGCGCGCATGAAGATTTTGGTGGTAGGCAAGGGCGGTCGTGAACACGCGTTGATTCGGGCATTGGCGGAATCGCCGGGGGCACACGAAATGTTCAGTTTTCCGGGGAGCGATGCGATTGCGGAGCTGGCGGAGATTGTGGAAGCTGGTAACGAGGTCGAGGAGCTGCTGGCTTGGATGTCGGCGGTGGGGATCGACCTCTGCGTGGCTGGGGAGGAGAGCTATCTGGTGAAGGACGATGGTCTGGCGAATGCCTGCGAAAGGGCGGGGATTCCGTGCTGGGGGCCGCCTAAGCAGTCGGCTCAGTTGGAGGCGTCCAAAGAGTTTGCGAAAGAGTTTTTGAAGAGGCATCACATCCCGACGGGCGCGGCGGCGGCGGTCGATACGATCGATGAGGCGCGTCAGGTGATTGGTGGCAAGTATCCGGTAGTGCTGAAATTTGACGGGCTCGCTGCCGGCAAAGGAGTGGCGGTGTGCATGGAAGAGGGTGAGGGCGAGGCCTTCCTGTATGAAGTGCTTGTCGAGCGGCGCTTCGGGGCGGGGCGGATGCTGATCGAGGAGTTTCTCACGGGCCCGGAGGTTTCGATTTTCGCGGCGGTGGTCGATGGGAAGTATCAGATTTTCACCCCGGCGCGTGACTACAAGCGGATCGGCGAAGGCGATGCGGGTCCGAATACGGGCGGCATGGGTGCGGTGGCAAGTCGGCAGCTGATTTCGCCGGAGTTGTTGGAAAGGATCGAGCGGGAGATTGTCGATCCGACGGTGGTGGGCTTGCAGCGGGAGGGACTGCCTTATCGGGGCTTCCTCTACTTTGGCCTGATGCTGACGCCAGATGGTCCTAAGGTGATCGAATACAACTGTCGCTTTGGAGATCCCGAGTGTCAGGCGGTGATGCCGCTGGTGAAGGGTGACCTCGCGGAGTTCTGTTTGCAGGGGGCGAAGGGCACTCTGAACCCATCAAAGATTGCCTTCGATGAAGGCTGGAGTGTCTGCGTGGTGCTCGCTTCGGCGGGTTATCCGGACAGCTCGCGGAGTGGGGATGTGATTTCGGGAACCGAGGATGTGGGTGACGCGCGGGTCTATCACGCGGGGACGAAGAAGGGGGCGTCGAAACGCTGGGAAACGAAAGGGGGCCGGGTGCTTGCGGTGGTCGCGGGTGGGGCGGATCGTGAGACGGCGGTGACGGCGGCGCATGCGGCAGCCGATAAGATTCAATTCGATGGCTTGCAACGTCGCCGGGATATCGGAATCCTCCACTTCGAAGACTGATGAGTAGGATTCTCGGAAAGGACGAAATGGACGGCGGGATCGCGAAGCTCGCGGAACTCATCTGCGCGCGAGCGGGCGATGGGCCGTTCGCCTTGATCGGAATCCGCAGCCGGGGTGATGAGGTGGCGGAACGGGTGAAGGCCTTGCTGAATGCGAAGGGGATCGAGCCGGAGTTCGGCGTGCTGGATATTTCGCTCTATCGGGATGACTTCGAGCACCTGCATGAAAACCCGAAGTTGCAGGGGAGTGAGATCGATTTCCCGCTCGAAGGCGCTCGCTTGATCCTGGTGGACGACGTGCTTTTTACAGGTCGAACGATCCGTGCGGCGCTGGATGCGCTTTCTGATTATGGGCGTCCGGGGAAGGTGGAGTTGGCGGTGCTGATCGATCGGGGTCACCGCGAGTTGCCGATCCAACCGAACTACGTCGGGATCGCGCTGGAGACAGCGCGTCGGGACCATGTGTATGTTTCGCTCCAGGGGACGGACGGGGAAGACAAGATCGAGATCAAGGAAGCATCGTGAGCCCCCTGCCGAAAAAGAAGAAGACCGCTGAGGAACTCGCTGCTTTGCGGGAGTCGCTGGGGATTTCTTCTGATGGGCCGCCTCCGGGACCGCCGGGGATGATGGGGCCAGGGCCGACGGCCCCGGTGGGGGCTGCGCCGCTTCCGGAGGTGAAAGTCGAAACGCCGGTGGCTCCTTTTGCCGAAACTGAGGTCAAGCTTGAGCCGGAAGTGCCGGAGGTTTCTCCCAAGGAGGAGGAGCTGGTGAAGGTGGTGGCTGAGGAGGTGACGGAGCTGCAACCCAAGCCTGTTCGGTCCTTGAGAAGGTCCGAGCGCTTGCCGGTGGATCAACCGAAGAAGGTGCTTGCCAAGGATACCGGGAAACTTCCGACGCGGCGGCATCGTGAGGGTCAACGAATCCCGCTTGAGAAGCCAATGGAGCCGGTCTCCGTGGGGTCGGGAAATCTTCCGACGCGGAAGCATACCGATCAGGAACTGGCGAGAATGCGGCTTGCGCCCTTGCCTGGAGTGGAACCAGCGGCGGTGCATCTGGCGAGGCAGACGATGGGGCTCTTTGGGCTTGTTGCGGTCTATGGTGCGGGAGTGATTTTGATGCTGGCTGCCGCTGCAGGTGCGATGGCGGCCAAGGTCTCGAGAATCGATTTGCCCTTCGATTGGTTGCGGGAGGCGGTGGCTTTGCCGCATTTTCCGGTGATCCTTTTTGGGATCATGGTCGGCGGTGTGGCGGTGATGTTGCTGGGGGCGGCGTGGATTTATTTCAAGAAACCGCTCTCACAGGTCCATGCGGCGCTGATGACGATCATCGCGGTGCTTGTTCTTGTATTCGGAACTCTCTACTTTTTCCCCGGACTCCATGGCGCGTAAGGACCTACTCGATATTGTCTCGCTCGAACGCGAGGAGATTGATCTTTTGCTCGATCAAGCGGTGCCGTTCAAAGAGCTCTTCACCCGATCAGTGAAGAAGGTTCCGGCACTGAAAGGGAAATCGGTGCTGATGCTTTTTTACGAGCCATCGACGCGGACGCACTCGTCGTTTGAAGTGGCGGCGAAGCGCTTGTCGGCGGATGTGACGAATTTCGATGTCGCGCAGTCATCCGTCGTGAAGGGCGAGTCGGTTCGTGAAACGGTGGAGACGCTGCAGGCGATGCGCACGGACTACATCGTGGTGCGGCATGGGCGGAGTGGTTTGCCGGCGATGATCGCGAGGCAGACGAAGGCGAGTGTGATCAATGCGGGCGATGGTGCCCATGCGCATCCGACTCAGGCATTGTTGGATGCTTTCACGCTGAAGGAGGTTTTTCCGGAACAGGCGGGGAAGCGGGTGCTGATCGTGGGGGATATTTTACACAGTCGGGTGGCGCGTTCGACGACGATGGTGCTGCGGCGGCTCGGAGTTGAGGTGGCGCATCTGGGGCCGGGTTCGCTGGTTCCGAAGACGGGGCCGGATGGGGTGACACGGTTTACAGATTACGATGAGGCGATGAAGTGGAAGCCGGATGTCGTCTATTTGCTGAGAGTGCAGATGGAGCGTCAGGACGTGCAGTTTTTTCCGAGCCTGCGGGAGTATCACAAGGTTTACGGGGTCACGCCGGAGCGCTTGAAGCGCTTGGATGGGGAGGGGATTTATTTGATGCACCCTGGGCCGGTGAATCGTGGGGTGGAGCTCTGTGATGAGGCGCTGGATTATGGTCGGAGCCTGATCAATACGCAGGTCGAGAATGGGATCGCGGTGCGGATGGCGGTGCTTTACTGGCTGAAGCCGGTGACCGGGTGAATGTGGAGACGGGCTTTCAAAGCCCGTTGTTCGGTGGGGAGAGATGCGTTCGCTTGGGTGGTCTTTGGGGATTAGGGGCTCTTCTGTTGTGGCAAAAGGACTTTCAAAGGGTTTTTCCATTTGTGGCTAAGAAATCTCAAAATTGAGTGTCACAATCAGTGAGGTTTGGGTCAATGTAGGTAGGTCCACTCATTTTTAGCATCCATGAAAGCGCTTCTCTTCATCTTTTCTCTCTGGTCGTGTATTTTAACTGCCATGGCGGATGGCGTGTCACGAGAGGCGGAGTGGAAGAAAGTCGAGGAGGCTCGTGCGAAGGATCAGCCGAAGACGGAAATCGAGCTTCTGAGTGGGATCGAGAAGGCGGCGTTGGCGGATGAAGCTTGGGGTGAGGCGGCGCGGGCGATGGCTCAGAGGATTGCGGTTGAAGGGAATATCGAGGGGCCAGGGACGGTGATCAAGAAGCTCGATGCGGAGTTGGAGACGGCTCCTGAGTCGATGAAGCCGATCTTGCGGGCTTTGGCGGCGGGGTGGATGCATGGCTACTACGCCCAGAACCAGTGGAAGTTCATGCAGCGGAGTTCGGTGGGTGAGCCTGTGGGTGATGATCTTGAAACCTGGGATCTGGCGCGGATTCTTTCGGAAATCGACAAGCGGATGCAGTTGGCTTTGGCCGATGAGGAGGCTTTGAAGAAGATTCCGGTGGAGGATTTTGCGATGCTGACGAAAAAGGGGGAGCTCGGTGACGAGTGGCGGCCGACGATGTTCGATTTTGTGGCCCAGCGGGCGCTGGAGTTTTATACATCGGAAGAAGTCGCGGTGTCGCGCCCGGTGGATGCCTTTGAGATCGGAGCGGATTCAGCGGTATTCGGATCGGTGGATGAGTTTTTGGCATGGAAGCCGGAGACGGAGGATACGACGGCTCCGAAGCTGCGGGCTCTAGTGATCTATCAGCAGTTGTTAGATTTTCATCGGAATGATGATGACAAGAGTGCGTTTTTGCTCGTGGATCTTGAACGACTGCGCTGGGCGGATCAGGCCGCGCTGGAAGAGGGGAAGGATGCGCGGATGGAGAAGGCGCTGTGGCGGTTTATTGAGGCAAATACGGCGAGTCCGGTAAGTGCTTGGGCTCGTGAGGATTTGGCGAAGATGCTGGAAGGGCAGAAACGAACGAAGGAGGCGCATGAAGTTTATGCAGGCGGTGCGAATGCCTTTCCGGATCATCCTTTTGGGAAGTTCTGCAAAAACGGGGTGATCCGCTTGGAGCAGCGTGAACTGTCGCTACAAACGGAGTCGAATTGGACACCGGCGGGCGAGGAGATCCGGGTGTCGCATCGGAATTTGAAGAAGGTTTGGTTCCGCCTCTATTCGATGAGTTTCGAACCAGGGAAGACGACGCTTAATCAGGATCCCTTGCCGGATCAGGAAAAGGAACTGCGAGCGGTGCTACAAGGTGAGCCGCTGAAGTCATGGGAAAGCGAGTTGGTCAATGAGGGCGATTTTCAGTCGCGAACGGCTTGGCTCAAGACGCCTGAGGATTTGCCGGATGGATACTACGTGTTAATCGCGAGTGGGGATGAGGATTTCACGCTGCAGAACAATCTCGTGGCGGTGACGGGGATTCATGTCACGCCACTGGCGATGACGGTTCGTTCGATGAATACGAAAGGCATCGAAGTCACGGTAATGGATGCGGTGAATGGCGCGCCTCTGAAGGGGATCGATGTGGAAATTCATTGGCAAAACGGCGATCAATTCCTGAGCCGCAAGGGAAAGACGGATGGTGAGGGCTTGCTCGTGATCAATGGAGCGGATAGTAGCCGTGTGCTGGTGGTTGCGAGCCGCGGGGTGCAGCGTGCGGTGACGAGAACCTGGGCGAATGGTGGTCGTCGACAGAACGCTCAAGATCGCGAACAGGTGGTGTTTTTCACGGATCGCTCGATTTATCGCCCCGGACAGACGGTCCATTTCAAGGGCATCCGGGTGGTGACGAATCCTGAAAAAGGGAAATACGAAGTGGTCAAGGGCAGCAAGGGCACGGTGGTGCTGAACGATCCTAACAATAAGAGAGTTTCGTCGATTGAAGTGGTGAGTAATGAGCGGGGTTCGTTCTCAGGGACCTTCACGGCACCGGAGGGCAGTGTGCTGGGGCGGTGTCGTTTGCAGCTCGTGGGTGTGAGCGGAGGTGCCTCTTTCAATGTTGAGGAATACAAGCGGCCGAAGTTTTTCACGGAAGTGGATGCTCCGAAGGAGGCGGCATCGCTGGGGAAAGAGGTAAGGGTGAAGGTGCGGGCAGAGGCCTACACGGGGGCTCCTGTGGATGGGGCCAAGGTGAGTTGGCGGGTGACGCGCACGGCGCGGCTGCCGGTGTGGGCGCGCTGGTGCTGGTGGGTGCCGCCGATGTCTTCGAATGCGGAAGAGATCGCCCATGGAGAATCCGAGACGGCGGCGGATGGCTCGGTGATGGTGGCGTTTTTGGCGAAGCCGGATCTAACAGTCGGTAAGGATGTCGAACCGGTGTTCGATTATGAAGTGGTGGCGGATGTCACCGATGGTGCGGGTGAGACCCGTTCTGCGACGCGGCGAGTTTCGGTGGCGTATACCAGCATGCGGGCAGCGATGTCGGCTGAGCAGTGGCTGGAGGCCGGGAAGAAACTGGAGATCACGCTGCGGACGGAATCGCATGATGGAGAAGGTCGCGCTGCGAAGGGCGTGGTGAAGATTCATCGCTTGAAGGAGCCGGAGGTGTGTCCACGGCCGGATTCAAATTTTGGTAGGGGATACGGAGTTGTTGAAGAAAGGGATGATCGTCCTTCTGTCGATCCTGATCGTTGGGAGCCGGGTGAGGTGGTGGAGGAGATTGTGGTTGAGACGGATGAGGATGGCAAGATGGTGATCAAGCCGACCTTGGAGGCGGGGGCTTATCGATTGGTCTTCGAAACGAAGGATGCGAATGGTGCCAAGGTGCAGGCCTTGCTCGGGATCGAAGTCGTCGCGCCGGAGTCGGATGATTTTCCGACCATGATACCGTTTTTCACGAGCTCACCTGACTGGTCGGTGGAGCCGGGAAATGAGATTTCGGTGTTTTGGGGAAGTGGGCATGAGAAGGCTCGGGCCTGTGTGGAGTGGTATCGCGATCAGAAGTTGCTGAAGCGGGAGTGGTCGGCGGCGGGGCGGACTCAGCAGGTGTTTCGCTTTCCAATCGAGGAGAAGTATCGGGGCGGAGTCACGGTGGTCGTGCGGCAGGTGACGATGAACCGGATGCATCAGTTTCAGCGGGTGGTGCAGGTGCCTTGGTCTAACAAGGAACTCAAGCTGCGCTGGGAGCACATGGTTTCGAAGTTAGAGCCGGGGGCGAAAGAGTCGTGGACGGCGGTGATTGAAGGTGTTGGTGGCGAGGCTGCGGCGGCGGAGATGGTGGCGACGATGTATGATGCCTCGCTGGATGCGTTCACGTCGCATGGGTTTCAGACTCTGGCGGCCTATCTTGGTTCCGAGGGCGGGTATTATGGGCGGTGGGAGTTCAGTAATAGAACGGCGCAGCTTCAGCCGCTGGCTGGGTTTCAGGGCATGGGTTACTTTGGGATCGGACCGATGTTCCGAAGCTATCGGAGTGAGTTTTCGCTGTATGGAGGTCGTCCGCATTTGATGCCACGGGCGATGTCTCGGGGGGAGGCTGATTTTTTTGCGATGGATGGTGCGGTGTCCGATACGTTGATGGAGGCGGCACCGGCGGCGCCAATGGCGATGAAGATGGCTGCGGGAAATCGTTCGGGGGATGGGGCAATCACGCGGAATTCGATCAATGCGATTTTGAATAACCCGGGTGGTGGAGACGGGGAAGGAAAGGTGGACGTCGGTCAGGTGACCGCGCGGAAAAACCTGCAAGAGACCGCCTTTTTCTATCCGGATCTCACAAGCGGTGAGGATGGCAAAGTGCGGATCTCGTTCACGATGCCGGAGGCGCTGACGAAGTGGCGTTTCATCGGGATGGCGCATGATGCGGATTTCCGTTCGGGATTGTTAGAGGGGGAGACGGTGACGGCGAAGGACCTGATGGTGCAGCCGAATCCACCGCGCTTCCTGCGGGAGGGCGATGTGCTGGAGTTTACGGTCAAGGTGACGAATCAGAGTGAGAAGGAGCAAAGCGGAACGGCGCGGCTGACGCTGGTGGATGCGGCGACGGATGAGGATCGGACGGCGGCGCTGGGTGTGGCGGTGCCAGATCAGGATTTTGTGGTTCCGGCGAAGGAGAGCCGGACGCTGAAGTGGAAACTTTCAGTGCCGGATGGAGCGGGCTTTTTGAAATACAAGGCGGTGGCCTCGAGCGGTGATCTTTCCGATGGAGAAGAGGGATGGTTGCCGGTGATCTCGAAGCGGATTCTGGTGACGGAGTCGATGTCGCTGCCGATCCGGAATGCGGGGACGAAGGAGTTCGAGTTTACGAAGTTGCTGGAGAGCGGTGGCTCGGAGACTTTGGAGAATCGCTTCCTGCATGTGCAGGTGGTGTCGCAGCCGGCTTGGTATGCGGTGATGGCGTTGCCCTATCTGATGGAGTTTCCGCACGAGTGCTCCGAGCAGATTTTCAACCGCTACTATGCGAATGCGCTGGCGCGGCATATCGCCAAGAGTGATCCGAAGATGCGGGCGATCTTTGATCAGTGGAAAGCGGACGGGAAGGCGCTGGATAGTCCGCTGATGAAGAATGCGGATCTGAAGGGGATTCTGTTAGAAGAGACACCTTGGCTGCGGGAGGCGACGAATGAGGCGGAGGCGCGGCGTCGGGTCGGTTTGTTGTTCGATGAAAATCACATGGACCGCGAGCTGGAGAAGGCGCTGCGGAAATTGAGCGAGATGCAGTTGGGCGACGGCTTGTGGCCGTGGTTCCCGGGTGGTCGGGGGAGTGAGTATATTTCGCTCTACGTGACGACGGGATTTGCTCGATTGCGTGCGCTGGGGGTGGAGACGGATATCACGCCGGCGTTGAGGGCGCTGGGGCCGCTCGATGCGCGATTGACGGAATACTATGAGGATATCGCTGAGAAGGATCGGGGATTGAACCATCTTTCGCCGTGGGTGGCGCATCACCTCTACACGCGGACCTTTTTCCTCAAGGACAAGGCGCTGAGTCAGCGGGACAAGGTGGCTTTTGACTATTTCGCGGATCAGGCGCGGAAGCATTGGGTGAGTTTGGGAAGCCGAATGTTGCGGGCGCATGCGGCCTTGGCTCTGCATCGTTTGGGCGACAAGGAGGTGCCGCAGTTGGTCACACGTTCCTTGAAGGAGAATGCGAAGATCACCGAGGAGCAGGGCATGTTCTGGAAGGACAGCGAGGGCGAAGGCTGGTGGTGGTGGCAGGCACCGATCGAGACGCAGGCGATGATGATCGAGGCGTTTCGGGAGATCGATGCGGATGACAAGGCGGTCGACGATTGCCAGGTCTGGCTGATCAAGCAGAAGCAGGTCAGTGATTGGAAGACGACCAAGGCGACGGCGGATGCGGTGTATTCGCTGCTGATGGGTGGGCGGAATCTGTTAGGCTCGGATGCTTTGCTGAAGATCTCGCTTGGTGGTGTGGAAGTGAAGCCGGAGAAAGTCGAAGCGGGCACTGGCTTTTATGAAAGCCGCTTTGTGAAGGATGCGGTGAAGCCGGAGCTTGGGAAGATCGAGCTTGAGAAGAGCGATGATGGGGTGAGCTGGGCGAGCGTGCACTGGCAGTATCTTGAGGACATGGCGAAGGTGACTTCTGATGATGGGCACCAGCTCGAGTTGGAGAAGGCGCTTTTCATTCGGAAGAACACGGACAAGGGACCGGTTCTGATGCCGCTGGAGGGTTCGGTGAAGGTCGGGGATGAGTTGGTGACTCGGGTGATTTTGAAAAATGACCGGGCGATGGAGTTCGTTCATCTCAAGGATCTTCGCGGAAGTGGCACCGAGCCGCTGAATGTGCTGAGCGGCTACCGCTGGCAGGACGGATTCGGCTACTATGAGGTGACGCGTGATACAGCGAGCCACTTCTTCATCGATCGGCTGCCGCCGGGAACGCATGTCTTTGAGACGAGCGTGCGGGTGCAGCATGCGGGGGATTACCAGACGGGAATTGCCGAAGTGCGCTGCATGTATGCCCCGGAGTTCGCCGCGCATAGTGCGAGTTTGGAGATCAAGGCGGAGTAAGGGCATTTCTACCCCTGCCCAATTTTTGACTTCGCGGCGCATCGAGGAGTTTGGGGCTGGAAGCCTCAGCCACGAGAACTTCGAAGATGATTCACGGCGGCTTCATTCCTTCTTCATGGTGAAAAGGGATGAAGAGGTATGACTAATCCCACCGGGCTTCTAACATGTTTGGCGATTCTTTCGTTTTCAGGAGTGAACGCCGCGCCGCCGTCGGGGCTTGAAGGGGCGGAGGTAAGACTTCCTTATGAGGAACTCAGGCGTCTGATTGAGGCAAGTCGGGAGAAGAAGGAGGAAAGTGCACCGATTCCACCGGCGCTTGTTCTAAGTCGTTTGAAGCTGTCGATGGATGGCGATACGCCAGTGATCGATGGGGAATTCCGGACGGTGAGGTTTTCTGAAGGCTTCTCGCGAGTGGCTTTGATTGGTGGGGATCTCTCGATCGAGAGCCAGGAGACGGAAGGGGATGCGCTCGTGATGCATGATTCGATGCTTTGCCGAGTGGATGAGGGTGCGGGGAGTTCTGATACAAGGCTACGATTTCGGACGACGGGAGATCGTCGTGGGTTCGAGCTCGTTTTCCCGGCTTGTCCGGGAACGATGGTCGATACCTCGGGCCTGCCGGAGCAGGCCTCGCTTGCGGTGACGCAGGGAAAGACCGAACGGATCATCCCTCGCGGAGGGCGCTACGCGGTTCCGGCTGAGCAGACGAGTCTAAGGTTTCGTATTCTGGACGAGGAAGAGTCGTTGGAAGCGCTGCGACCGCCTGAGCCGTCCAGTTGGAGTTGGCAGCATCAGGCGCTGGTGATTCCTGAAGAAGGTGAGTTGAGGTATCGGATTTTGAGTCATGCTTCTGCGGCGGATGGTTCGGGGGTGGATGCTGATTTGAAGCTTCCATCAGATGCGCGGGATGTGACCGCGACGGGAGATGATCTACTTGAGGTGCGGGTGCTGCGTGATGATGAGGGCAATCCGCGTGTGCATCTTTCTTGGAAGTCGCGAGATGTGCTGGAGCGGGATGTCGAGATTTTCTATCGGGTTCCGCTGCGTCCGCTTGATGAACGGTGGGTGTTGAGTGTTCCGGTGGCTGAGAAAGAAGGATCGACGAAGACGCGGTTTATCATTCCAGCATTGCCGAGTATCAATTTCGAGGCGGAGGGGTTAAGTGGGCCGATTGTTTCTGAAAGTGTGGGGTCGGTGTTGTCGAAGCAACTTGCGGGATCGCCGTGCTATTTCCTGGAGGGAGAGTCATCAGTAGAGATGAAGGTGCGTCGACTCCCGGTGGTGGCCACGGATGATGCCGTGATTCCAGAAGCGACTTGGTTGCTGAGCATGGAGCGGGATGGTTCGATGCTGGCGGAGGGAGTGATCGAGGTTGAGCATGGCATGGCTCAGGGAGTTGTGCTTGATATGCCTGATGGCATGCTGCTGCTGTCTTGTCAGGTTGAGGGAAGGGCGGTGGAGCCGGTGAATCTTGGTGAGAGCAGGATCGAGATTGCGGTGCCGGCTCGGGGTGAAGGAGGGGCAAAGCCGACGCGTATTGCCCTGTCGTTTACCAGCAAGGGTAAGGCTTTCGATCCGCTTGAAGGGACGCTTGCTTTGGCTTTGCCGCAGACGCCGCTGTTTATCCGGTCGCTGACCTGGCGGGTGGATTTGCCAAGCGGTTATACGGCGGAGATAAGCGGCAATCTCACGTGGGAGGCGGGGGCAGCTAGTGATCCTGCTTCGAGTATCCGGATGCGAAAGAAACTCTGTCGTGATGAGCGACCGGAAGTGCAGGTCTTTTATCAAAGCCGTCATCTTCTTCCATAATGCGACATCCATTCCTAACTTCCAAATTCATGAAATCATCTCATCTCTTTCTTTCTCTGGCGATTGTTGCCTGCACTGCGGTTGGCTGGTTCGTTCTCGGAACGGCGATCAAGAAGAGGACGACCCTATCCTCTCAAACCATGAACTCTGAAGTGGCTGGCGTTTGGGGGCCGGCGCTTGTCCAGGAGCATCCATCGGCGTGGTTCGCGACACCGAATGTGCCGGGTGGAAAGGCGACTTTGCTTCCTACGAAGTCGGATGTTTCCGTGGATCTTGCATCGGAGCCGAAGCGTCGGGGCTTGTTCTGGCATCAAACCTACTTTGCGAAGTTCGCGGCTGATTACGAATTTACGAATCCAACGAGGATTCCGCAGACGCTGTTTCTGGAGGTGCCGCTTCCAGCTGATGCGAATGGCTTGCGCGGCTTTGAGTTCACGGTGAATGAATCCGCCGAGGGTGGGAGGTCGCCGAATGCGGCGAATGGGCGAGTTCAACGGGCGATTGTGGTTCCTGCGGGTGGGTCGGTGCCGGTGCACCTGGCTTACGAGACGAATGGAACCGATAGCTGGGTATATCGCTTTCCAGAAGCGGGACGCATTTCCGGATTCAATCTGAAGATGCGGACGAACTATGCAGACATCAATTTTCCGATGGGTACGGGTTCACCGACGGATCGCGCGGAGGATGGGGAGTCATGGAATCTGACTTGGAACTATCCGGATGTGTTGGCGGCTCCGAATATCGGGATGGACATGCCGAAGACTTTAAATGCCGGGCCGGTGGCGGCGAGGATTGCGTTTTTTGCACCAGTGTCGCTGCTGTTCTTCGTGACGGTGGTGCTGTTGGTGGCGGGGTTGAAGGGGGTGTCGCTTCATCCGATGCACGTATTTTTCGTCTCCGCAGGCTTCTTTGGCTTTCACCTGCTGTTTGCCTACCTCGTGGATCTACTGCCGCTTTATTGGAGCTTTGGGATTGCGACGGTGGTTTCGCTTTTGCTGGTCTGCGGGTATCTGCGGGCGGTGGGAGGCGTGACTTTGTTGAAGGTCGCGCTGCCAGCTCAGATTGCTTATCTGATTTTGTTCAGCTTCTCGTTCTTCTTCGATGGTCTGACGGGAATCGTTTTGGCGGTGGGATCGGTGGCGACGCTGGCGCTTTTGATGATCCTCACGGCGAAGGTCGACTGGTCAACAGTGATTCAAGCTCGGAGTGCCCGAGATGCTTGAATGGTTTTAAACTCCGATCGAATCGAATTCCGTGCGGGTAGAAACGTCCGCCCTCCTCTGGCTGCTGGTGGACCCGGCAGGAATCGAACCTGCATCTGCTGCTTTGGATACCACCTTTAACCCGAATGCCTTCAGGGAAAGATTTTTTAGAAAGTCATAAGAAATTTTAACTTGTACTAATAAATGTTATGTATATTTGGAGGGAATGTCTTACAAAGTTAGTCATTTCCGAGTCGATTTCGTTAGCAAATTTGAAAGTCTCTTCGGCCACGCGCTGGCTGGATTCGTAGAACAGCAGGATCCCGGACGCG
>CAZVMS010000146.1:0-8800 GCA_964628795.1 uncultured Haloferula sp.
ATACAAGAAACACTGCCACCGGAAGACAGCGGACGATTAGGGATAGCTTGGATTTCATCTGAAGGATCTACGTTGAATGGCAGGAATTATTACCAGGGAGACGAGTTATTTGAAGTGCTCGGCCAGCCACTCATCGATGGCTTCCACCACCTCAGGATAGCTCTCTTCGTCGAAAGAATGCTCGGCACCATCAATCTCCAGAAGATGCTTCGGACCCTGAGCAGCCTCGAAGGCATCGATGCTATCGGCTGGCAAAACGACATCGTCAGCCGTCCCGTGAATCAAAAGATACGGCTTCGTGAGTTTCCCCGCCTCGTCCAGCAAATCGCCGATCTCCTTCATGTCATCGACAAATGTCTGCGACAGCGGGCAATCCTTTTCATCCCACATGAAACCACTATCAGGCGTCTGATCGCCGAACTCGGTTTCACTAAACAAGGCCGTGCGAACCATCCCTGCGAGCGACACCAGTACTTCGATCCTTGGATCCGCCACCGCTGACTTCAAACCAACCGCGCCACCCATACTATGACCGCAGTAGGCAACCCGAAGGCCCTCCGGCAAGGCGTCGAGCACATCACTCAAATCCTCAACCTCTTTGGAAATCGTCGCATCTTCGAATCTCCCGCCGGACTCACCATTTCCTGAAAACGAAATTCTCAGGCACGGCCATCCCGCAGCCGACAGCATCTCCGCCACCGCGACCATCAAAGGCCGATCCTTGTTGGCCGTCACTCCATGTCCAAGAACAACGAGAAACTCCTCCCTCGCCCCCGGATGAAACGAACTGTCGATCCGCTCACCGTGGCGGTTTTTAAAATCCTGTAATGACATCATTCAATCTTCGCTGCGACCCGGGAAGGTCAGTTCTGCTACCGCCGACTTGTCCAACTCACCGCGACCCAACTCAACAAGCTTCCGGTACTGCTTTTCCGTCGAGGCGGAAAGCGGCACTGCCACTCCGGCCTCCGCAGCCAGTGCGTTGGCAATCCCGCTGTCCTTCGCCGCATGGGATGCTGAGAAGAAACAATCGTGATCGCGAGTGATCATGTCGTCGCCATCGGTCTCTAATACCCGCGAGTTCGCCCCCGTTTGTGAAAAAATCTCCTTCAGCATTTTCAGATCAAGCCCAAGAGCCGAGCCCAGACCCAGTCCTTCGGCCAGTCCTGCCGTATTGATGTTCATCACCATATTGACCAGCGCCTTGACCTTCGCCGCCTGGCCCGTGCCGCCGACATAGCGCAGCGAACTCGATAGATCATTGAGCATGGGCTCAACCTGATCGAACACCGCCTTTTCACCACCGATCATGAGATACAGCGTGCCCTCACGAGCCTGCGTGATGCTCGAAGCCATGCACGCTTCGAGAGCCTTCGCTCCCGCCGCCCCACAAGCCGCCGCCACCTCTTCATGCACCAACGGGCTCACGGTCGCGCAGTTCAGAAAAATCCGGCCCTCCGCCTCCTTGAGCAAGCCATCCGCAGAAAAAATCCCGCGCATCGCCTGATCATCCGTCACCACTGTTAGAATCAAGTCCGCCCCAGCCGTCACCTCGGCAGGACTTCCTACCGCTTCACAGCCGAGTTCATCCGCGAGACTCTTCGCCAGCTCCGTCGCCACGTCCTGCACCACCGAAACCTGATACCCACAATCCTTCAAACGGCGCGCCATATTCGCTCCCATCCGACCCACGCCAACGACTCCAATTCGTAACTCTTTCAAATTCATTGCGGCCAGAAGCTTCGTCGCGTCTCTCGAACTTTCAAGTTCCATCACCGGGCTTCCCGTTATTGACTGCGTGCCGTCATGAAACTCGAAACCCTCTGCATCCACGGCGGTCACAAGCCGGACTCCGCCACCAACTCCTGCGCTGTCCCCGTGTACCGCACCTCGGCCTTCCAGTTCAACAGCACCGAGCACGCCGCCAACCTCTTCGCGCTCAAGGAGCTCGGCAACATCTACTCACGCCTCCAGAACCCCACCACCGACGTCCTCGAAAAACGCGTCGCCCTCCTCGAAGGAGCCCCGGGAATGGGCGGACTCGGCCACGCCTCCGGTACGGCCGCCATTTTCAACTCGATCATCAATCTCGCCGAGGCAGGCGACAACATCGTCTCCGCCCAAAACCTCTACGGCGGCACTTACACCCAGTTCGCCTCCATTCTTCCCGCCCTCGGCATCGAAGTCCGCTTCGTCGACTCGAACGACCCGGAAAATTTCGCCAAAGCGACCGACGACAAAACCCGCGCCTATTTCTGCGAGACCGTTTCCAATCCAGCCTTGGAAATCACCGACCTGAAGGCCGTCGCCGACGTCGCCCACGCCCACGGCCTGCCACTCGTCGTCGATGCCACCTGCTCCACGCCATTCCTCACTCGTCCGCTCGATCACGGCGCGGACATCGTCATCCACTCTCTAACCAAGTGGCTCGGCGGTCATGGGGCGGGTCTTGGTGGAGTCGTCATCGACTCCGGTAAATTCAACTGGGCCGGCGGCAAGCACCCGCTCTTCGACAACCCGGACGATTCCTATCACGGCCTCCGCTGGGGTCACGACCTCCCCGCCCCGCTCGCACCACTCGCCTACATCCTCCGCATGCGCACGGTGCCGCTTCGGAATCTCGGCGCCTGCATCGGTCCCGACAACTCGTGGATCATCCTCCAAGGCATCGAAACCCTGCCACTCCGCATGCAGCGCCACTGCGAGAACTCCCTCGCCGTCGCCAAGCATCTCAAAGCGCACCCGAAAGTCGAATGGGTTCGCTTCCCCGGCCTTGAGGACGACTCACAGTTCGCCAAAAACCAAACCTACCTCAAAGGCCTCGGCGGATCGGTCGTCGTATTCGGCATCAAAGGTGGCGCAACTGAAGGCGCGAAGTTCATCGATTCCCTCGAGCTCATCTCCCACCTCGCCAACCTTGGCGACGCCAAAACCCTCGCCATTCATCCGGCCAGCACGACCCACAGCCAGCTCACCTCCGAACAACAACTCGCCGGCGGAATCCGTCCAGAGCTGATCCGGCTTTCAGTCGGCATTGAGCACATCGACGACATCCTCGCCGACATCGATCAGGCCCTGGGCTAAGCTTCACTCCTCATCACCCGCGCAGCACGACGAGGCCACGGAATAGCAGTCCTCGCAGATCCAGACATCTCCGAGCTGCATATCCGTCGGCGCGCCGCATCGTGAACAGCGCGAGTCATCCTCCTTCTGTGGCACTTCCTCCATCACAACAACGCCACAAACTGCAGCGGTTCTAACGACAACTTCTCCGTCGCCACGATGCTCTTCCCGGCCACGATATCTGTAAACGTCTTCCTCATCCCAAGCTGACGCAAACGCTTCGCGGAAAGATCCTGCGGGTATTCAGAGAAATTCGCAAGACACAGGATACTCTGACCGTTGTAAGTGCGGAAATACCCGAACACATGATGGTTCTCCGTATCCACAAATTCAGTCGTGCACTCGTGGAAAGCCTGATTGTTCAGGCGGATTTGAGACAACTTGAGAATGCCGCTGAAGATCCGGCCTTCGACGCTTTCCGGATCTTTCCGTAGCTCGGCTTTTTCCCAGTTGAATTTCGGACGATGCATCCAGCGATCATCACCATCTTTCGCCGGGTCGGAGTGATACGAGTGATCGTTTAGTTGCCCAATCTCATCTCCCAAATAAATCAGCGGAATACCGCCGACGGTAAACAAGATGCTATGCAGCATCAGAATCCGCCGAATCGCAAATTCGATCCCGCGTTCATCGTTTTCCTCGATCGCCTTCTCCAATCCGCAAAGCGAAGCCGTCGTACCGCAAATTCGGGCGTCACCCGTCGTAGGGTTGAGCTGAAAAAGGCATCCGCGTGCGAAACTCCCCTCGGCTGAACCCGAAAAGAAGCGATTCAAAAACCATCGGTGATCACCCGGATTCATCCCGAGTTCATGAAGATCGCGATCTTCAAAACCCCAACCAATATCATCGTGGCAGCGGATATAATTCACCCACGAACACCCATTCGGCAGTTGGAAGCGCTTCTTCAGGCAATGCGAGAGCACCTTCGCATCACGAGTCGCGATGGAATTCCATAACTGCACCATGAGTGGTGGATTATACGAAAGATGGCATTCTTCCTCGGAGACATACTTCTTGATTTCATCAGGCGCGACGATCGCCTCCGACTTGAAGACAAGCGCCGGTGCCGAAATTCTTGCGACCGCATTGAAGGCCTGAATCAACAAATGCGCCTTCTCCAGATTTTCACAAGACGTCCCTTTTTCCTTCCACAAAAACGGCACCGCATCCATCCGCAGCATCTCCACACCCGCATTGGCAAGGAAAAGCATCTCGCCAGCCATCGCATTGAAGACCGATGGATTCTCGTAGTTCAGATCCCACTGGAAGTTATTGAACGTCGTCCAGATCCACTTACCCATCGAGGTGCGGTAGGTGAAAGAACCCGGATGCGCGTCGGGAAAGATCGGCCGCAGCGTCCGCTCATACTGATCCGGCTCGGTCCGATCCGGATACATCCGGTAGTAGGCCATGTAGTCCTCATTTCCCTGAAAGGCCTTCTGCGCCCACTCGTGCTCGTCGGAGGTGTGATTGAAGACGAAATCTAACACCAAACTCATCCCCTGCTGGCGCAACTCCGTGGCCAGATCCCGAAGCTCGTCCATCGTTCCAACTCCAGGATCGATCTCCCGATAGCTGCTGATCGCGTAGCCACCGTCATCGTCGCCCTCCGGACTTTTGAAAAGCGGCATCAGGTGAAGGTAGCTCACCCCGAGTTCCTTCAGATAACCGATCCGCTCCTTGAGCCCCTCGAGATTGTCCGCAAAGAGATCCACATAGGCCATCGCACCGACCACCCGATTCGATTGATACCAGTGCGGATGACCCTCACGAATCGCATCCAGACTCTTCAGGTCCGCAGGCCGGTCGAGCCACGACTGCACCGCCGTCTGCAGGATCGCTTCGATGTGGAAAAAGAAATCGTAGCTCGGCCCGTAGATCCTCCACAGCAAATCAAAGAGCTGCGGAAAATGATCGTCCAAGCGATCCTCGAAAGCCTGCCAGTCAGCCGACCCCACTTCAGCGGGGAAGGATTTCCGCAGGCGCGGCAAAATACGATCCAGCGAAAGCCGGCTTTCTTTGGAGGTGGGTGTCTGGGAAGTTGGATACATCAATCGAATCGTCAGTGAAAGTGGTTCCATCAGAGGAACCGCAGAATACATGCCCTTGAGGAAAGCCGCGACGGACCAACCCTCGCAGGCACGCCCGACTCTAACCGCAGATCACCGAGAAGCCAACCCTTGGCTCCGCACAAGCTACTTCAAGTCGGCCAAATCGCCATCCTTGTCCGCCATGGCGCGGAAAGACTCATCCATCGCAATCGCCCGCTCCAGGTGGGTCCGAGCCTGATTTCTTTCGCCAAGCACCGCATGATAGCAGGCAATGTTGTAGTGAAAAAGTGGGTCCTCGATCAGCGCCGAAGGCCCGGTCCTCAGCCAATTTCGAGCAGCGAGCGTATCCCCCGTCTCATGCAGGCAGAACGCCGTATTGATAAAAAACCGCGGCTCTTTCGGTTCCCGCATGCAGAGTAAGCGTCCGGTATCCGCCCCAGCATTCCAGCGCTTCGCTTGCATTTCCGCAGAAAGCTTCATCTCAAGCGCCTCCTTCCGCATCCGGTCGCAGGCACTCAGCGATTGGAGTTCACGAAGCGTGTCCTCAGGAAGCCCCAGTTCGAGCCAACCAAGCGCCGTCTCCAAGGTCCGGACATACTCCATTAGGGAGAAGCTAAGGGAAAATGCCGAGCGGCGCAATTCAAGCTTTCCGCCGAGCAAAACCAGCAGGCCTGCAAGAGCCGGTTTTCCACCCGAAGTCACCTTACCCGCACCGGCGCTGGCTCCATGTCAGGCTGGCCGCGACGACGGAACTTCCCGGTTTCTTCGCCGACCCGCTTGAGCAGCGCGATCAGATAGGCATTGAGGAAATATTCCTTCAACAGCAGTTCGCGGGTCTCTCCTTGGGCATTCTTTTTGACGATTTTCATAATAAGACGGGGTTCGATCCATGAGAGCCTCTCACTTGGACCCCTATTCCCTCGTCTCGCTAAAATCTGACGCAACCGCTTTTCACAAGCCTCCGGATTTTAACCTTTGGCCTTGGATCTTTTCCCTCGCCGCCTACATCACTCGGCGTGTCACAAATCCCTCGGGAAACCGTCGAACAGGTCCTCGCCGCCACGGACATCGTGGACCTGATCGGCTCGTACATCCCGGTCAAACGCGCCGGCACCCGCTACGTCTGCAATTGCCCCTTCCACAACGAGAAGACCCCCTCGTTCAGCATCGATCCTGCCCGCCAGTTCTTCCACTGCTTCGGCTGCAAGAAAAGCGGTGACGCCCTGACCTTCGTCCGCGACTACGAGGGCCTGACCTTCGTCGATGCGGTCAAAAGGCTCGCCGGAAAAACCGGCATCACGATCGTCGAGCAGGCCATCGATCCCAAGGAAGAACGCGCCCGCCGCGAGCGTGGCCGCCTGCTCGACCTCCAGCGCGAAGCTTCCCGGTTTTTCCACGACCTCCTACTCACGTCACCCGATGCCTCTCACGCCCGCGATTACCTGAAGTCGCGGGGTTTTGGCAAGGAGATGGCCGAGCGCTGGGAAGTCGGCTGGGCTCCGGACTCACCCAAGCCGTTCCTCGATTGGGCGCGGGAAAAAGGCCTTCGCGGCCGCGATCTCTGCAACTCAGGCCTCGCCATCCAGCGCGAAACCGGCGGCCTCTACCTGCGCTTCCGCGACCGCCTCATGTTCCCGGTGCGAAACGACCACGGCGACGTGATCGCCTTCTCCGGCCGCCAACTCCGCGAGGACCCGCGATCGGGAAAATACATCAACTCGCCCGAAACCGCGCTTTTCAAAAAATCGAACGTCCTCTTCGGTCTCGACCGCGCCCGCAAAGGCATCCTCGACGCCAAATCCGTGCTGATCTGCGAAGGCCAGATCGATGCAATCTGCTGCCAGGAACAAGGCATCGCCAACGCCATCGCCACCCTCGGCACCGCCTGCACCCCGCAGCACGCGAAAAACCTCAAACGCTACACCAAGCAAGCGGTCCTCTGCTTCGATGCCGATAAAGCCGGCTTCTCGGCCGCCGAGCGGGCTTTCCGCGAATGTGCTGCCGAAGGCATCTCCGTCCAGGTCGTCCGCATGCCTGCTGGCGAGGACCCCGACTCGTTCATGAAAAAGCACGGGGCCGATGCCTTCCGTCAGCTGGTCGACAACGCTTCGAACTTCTTCGACTTCATGATCGAGCGCGCCACCATCGAAAACCGCCTCGGCGGCCCCCAAGAGCGCGCCCAGTTCACCCGCGAGATCGCCCCGCTACTCTCCGTCATTTCCGACGCCCTCACTCGCGATGCGATGATCAACCACGTCGCCACCCGCCTCAGCAGCGGCGTCCCCGAACTGCGCGACGCTGTCAGCCGCGCCGCCCGAGGAAACGGTGGCAACCAGCGTCGCTTCGATCGTCGCCGCGGCGACGAACCCGAGGCCCCCGCCCCGACCGAGCCGGCCGCCCTCGATCCCACCGTCGGCTACCTTTGCTCGCTCGCCCTTCATTCCTTCGAAGCCCGCCAGTGGCTCGGCGAGCAGTACGAGAACCTCCACGAGCTGACAAACCAGCTCGACGGCATCCCGCTCCTCCGGAAAATCATCACCGGATGCGGCGAGTCCGACAGCCCAGCGACCGTGAACAGCTTTATTGCCAGCCTTCCCGAACCCGAACGGCTCGCCCTTCACACCGACGCCACCTTTTCCATCGCCCTCCCCGAAAACCCGCTGGAAGCCAGTCATCAGGCCCTCGCCGAAGCCAGCGCCCTCGCTCTTGAGCGTGAAGACGCCTCGATCAAAGCCACCCTCGCCGAGCCGGGAATCGCCTTCGAAAAACAACTCGGCCTCCTCCAGCGGGCCAAGGAAATCGCCGACCTCCTCGGCTCTCTCACCAACCGAGCGATCACCACCGATCGCTTCGCGCCGAACTCCAAGCGCAGGAGGCCGGACAGGCCTTGGGAAAAAAAAGGCTCAAAGGACTAAGAAACGAACAAAGAAATCCTTGACGGCCAAGGAGAACGCATAAATCGTCCCGCCCGCTTACCGACCCTAGGTCGGTTTGCCCAATAGTGGGTGAGGTCTGTCCAGACCGCGCCAACCTCCGACTAATTTCCACATGTCCACCAACAAAGCTTCCGCCAAAAAAACGGCAACCAAGAAGGCCGCAACCGCTCCGAAACCAAAGACCAAGGCCCCGGCGAAGAAGACTGAGACAAAGACAACACCTGCCACCAAGAAGGCCCCCCCAGCGAGTAAGGAAGCCACCAAGAACCCGGCCAAATCCGAGCCAACGACAAAAACCGCAGAAGCTCCAAAGAAAGCCCAAACCAGAGCCGAAGCCAGGGCTGAGAAGGCCGCTGAAGCCGAAGCACCCCTCAATAAAGGCGAAAAGAAACGCCGCATCGACACTCCTGAAATCCAGGAAAAGATCCGCGAACTCATCAAGCTCGCCAAGGAGCAGGAATACCTCACCTACGACGACATCAACGAGATCCTGCCTAACGACCTCGTTGAGCCGTCCGACGTCGATGCGATCATGCAGCAGCTCCGCGACATGGAGTTCGACATCATCGACGCCTCGGAAGTCGACCGCTTCAAGGACAAGAAAAAGGAGGACAGCGATGACGAGCCCGAGGAAACCAAGGACCAGAAGCTCGACATCCTTGACGACCCCGTCCGCATGTATCTCAAGCA
>CAZVMS010000147.1:0-5372 GCA_964628795.1 uncultured Haloferula sp.
TGGCGACGCGTGTCCTGATGCCACGCCGCCGCCCGGAGCCACTGTGTCAAAACCGCGTGTCGTGTCCTCCCTCCATATAATCGCGGGCTTTTTCACGACTTCACCGCATTTTCAGCAGCCATCATGCCGAACACTTCTGTAGCGGGAGTTATTATTTTTCTCGTTCCCAAAAGGGTAAACCTGCGGACATCACCAACCGTCGGAGCCTTCTTCTCTTTCCCTTTCCGCAGCTCCGCCATGTTTTCGCATAGCTGTCATCCGGCAGCATGCCATACTGAGCATCGCCCGCTTCATCAAAGGCCACAACCCATGGCTTGCCGGCCTTGGTCGATTCACGAGTCCATTTCGCCACCTGGTTGTGGCAGTTCTTGACGCTGCTGTCTTGTAGTGAAAGCCCTGAAACGTGTCCTCCCGCTCGATGAAAGGCCAGACGTTGTCGCCATCACCACCGGCATTGTAGGGCAGGAAGGAGAACTCATTCATCCCCTCGCTCGCCAGATAATTGATTGCGCCAATCAGCCCCTTTCCCTTGCCGTCTTTCCAACTCGGGTCGCCCTCTTTCCAGTCACCTACGTGCTTGGCATAAATCTTGAGCGGCACCTTACCGGGTTTGTGGGCACGCGTGCCATCGAAGTCCTTGTAAGCGAGCAAGGTTTCCGGCGCATCGGCACCGGCCTTGAGGAACCAGCTCTTATCACCAGCGAATTGCAGGTGATGCCTGCCAACGTAGGTGAGACGCCCGCGAGCTCGAAAATCAGGCGACTGTTTGTCACTCACTTCCACCGTGAAGCTGCCAGTTTTCCCATCGAAAGGAGCCAACGGACCGCCCAGCTGACCCAAGGCGGCACGCTCCCCACGCGTGAAGTTCACGGTGAACTTCCACTCACCCGCCACATCCGGAGAAAGATGCGCCCGCCATACCGTGCCGGACTCAGCTGAACGGTTAGCCGCATCGCCATCTGCCGCGAAATATCCCTGAACCGTGTAGCTCGGCGTGCCGGAAGAGTGCGTGAAGGTCACATTGAAATTGTGATCAGTAAACGCATTCGGTGCGTTGTCCTTTTCGTGAGCATACGGACCATTGAGATCCAGCGTCACCTTGTGCCAGACCTTGAGCTCTCCCGAAATACTCATCGCACCATCACCATCCGGCTGCCGGGGCTGCACAAGTGCCGGCCCCGCTGGCTTCACGATTCTTTGCCTCATCGCGACATCAGATGGTATCGCGGCAAGCTCCTTCGCGGTCTCTGCATTGGCCGCCGTAAAAACCAGTCCTGCCCAGCGCGCAGGCGACCACTCATTTCCATCAGCCGAGGCCACGGTCGAGCGCACGGAAATGATTGCATCCCTCCTCACTTCGATACTTTTCCAAGTTCTCCAGTATTTCGGCTTGGTCTCGAATTTCTCCTTCGCCAGTGGCGCGGTGTGCTTGCCCACCAGCTCGTCACCCACTTTCACCTCATAGCTCGATCCCCCATCGTTTTCCCCCACAGCTTGGAGCGTGATGTCATAGCGTCCCTCGGGGAGGCTGATATCAATCATGCAAGAACGCCGCGAATTCCTCAAACAAGTCATCGCCGTCGGTGACCTCGCGGGCCTCGCCCGAGCCGAAGAAGAAAATCAGCCGGAACCTTGGCCTATCCTCCTCTTTGAAAAACCAGTCCAAGCTCTGAGCTACGACGAAATCGGCGAGCAACTCGCCTCCATGGGCGCCCACGGCATCGAAGCCACCATCCGCAAGGGATGGCCATATCGCGCCCGCCAATGCGAAAAAGGAAATCTTCGATCACGTGAGCAAAGGTCTCAAACCCATGCCGCTGAGCCTTCACATGGAGTGGGGCAAGCATCCGATCTACCCGAGAGAAACCGCCCCCGAAGCCTGGCCCATGATACGCAGGGACGTGGAAGTTCTCAAAAAGTGGCGAGGCTAAAGCTTCACTTGATCATCTCTCGGAACAGATTCCTCCAAGCGGGCCAATCGTGGTCGCCGGCTCGCCAGTAGGTCTGTTTTTCATCAAGGAACTCTCTTGCAAAAAGGCGATTGGAGCCAGCAAGGCGGTCCTCCGTTCCGCAGGCGAGTCGAACGTCCGGGCGCTTTCCCTTCTCGATCCACTTCTTATCCAACCCACGCCAGAGCATACGGGAAAAGTCTCTTGGGCCCTTTGGTTGAACGTCCCAAGTCCGCACCCCACCGGCTTCCCGGATTTCCTGAATGACGTCTTCCTCACCGACGAAGGGAGAGAGAAGATAGATCTCATCGATGTCATCTGGATACTCAAGATCATGAATCAAAGCTCCGAGTCCCCCCATTGAAACTCCGACGACTCGTACCGTTTTGACTCCAGCCGATCGAGCCGGGGCAATGATGTCTTCATGGACTCGCCGAGCCGACGCGCGCTTCTTATAATAACCAATATGAAGATCAGCCGCGACCAATCGAGACTCGGGCCAACGCTCTGCTGCAATTTCAAAGAAGCCCTCTCTCTCGAACTCATCGACCGTGCTCCATCGGCCCGGCAGAAATACAGTGAGTTCCTTGGCCGTCTCGGGTCCACTCATTTCGGTCTTCACCGGAGCCGGAGTCGAGCGCGGAAGGAGTCCGCACGACGAAAGAACCAGAGCCAGCAGGGGAAAAAGTCGCATCATGCGTTCAAGCTGTACGGGAAGCACGGGAACTCAAGCCTCACTCGATGATTTGGTGCAAGTCACGAACTCCAAGCATTCACTGCTGTTCGACGCGGCAACGAAGGAAGCTTGGGGCCGTCCCACCCGACTGGATGGCAAGACGCACGACTTTGTTTCCCTGAGCGTCGGTGGTAGTGCTGAGGTTCGAGGCATTTGAATCCCAAGTGGTCAGATCAGCAGATGCCTCAAAGATCAGGCTAAGGTCGGACGGAATGAGCTGCGGATTGTAAACGGCCTGGATCGAGAGATTGCCGCTCCCATCATCATAAAGTTGGTAGTCGGGCGCGGTGCCCCGGCTGAGCCGCGAGGTCGAGAGACCGAAGGCACGCTCAATCAGATCAGCTATGCCGTCGTGGTCGTTGTCGGCACTTTCGGCATCGGCTCCGATATTGATGCTCACTGTGGCAAGATTGGAGTCGGTGCGATTATCCCGGGCACAGTATTGGAAGGCATCCGTGCCAGCGAAACCGGGATTCGGTGTGTAAGCCACCCGTGCCCCGGAGATCGAAAGCGTGCCATGCTTCGGTGGCTCGACGATGCGATAGCTGAGCACCGCCGTGTCGGCATCGGTTCCAAGAAGGGTGGCCATCGCGGTCGTTTCCGCAGCAGACGTGATCGTGAAGTTCCGCACGACCGGTTTCTTCTGCCTGAACGTGTCGCTTTCGTTCGGTCCGTTGTGGCAGTCGTAGCAACTGACCCGCTGACCCTGCCAGTAGCTGATGGCTCCTCCTTTTTCCGACTGGAGGGATCTCGTGGCAAGAGCCTGCGAAAGCACGCCGCCGGTGTTATCATTTCCATGACATGCTTGGCAGGAGGTGGTATCGCGCCGGTCATTGATCTCGGGGAGCGCATCATGATGCTTCGCGACCCACCATTGACCGACACCGTGCATGCCATGCGGGCCACCGTCGACGGTTTGGGTGTGGCTGGTATCGTTCTGGTGGCAGGACGAGCATTCAGAAATAGTGCCGACGTGGCCCTGGATCGCGAGCGACTGCAGGTTGTCGTTGCGTTCGGAAGTTGGATAGATCGCGTGGGGCGAGCCGTGGCAGGCGGAGCAGGCCAGACCACCGTGGCCATGGGAGAAGCGGAAGAGTGAGACTCCCGGCGCGGGCGAGTCGGGGCTCGTGGCGAAGCGGTCGTCCGCGGGCTCACGCAGATGTCCGGGAACATCGAAGGCGTCGGTGAAACGCACCTGCCCGGAGTTATTCGTGTAAGTGCCGGTGTGGCAGCTCTGGCAGTTCGGCTCTTCTAGCCAACCGACCCGACCCGTTTTTCCAACCGCCGCCATGCCACCATGACAACTCTGACATGACATCAATGGCTGCCCAAACTCGTCGGATGTGCGACCCATCGCACCTCTCAAGCATTTGGTTTCCTTGCCTGGGTGACATTGATAGCAACTCGCCCGGTTCGTCGATGCACCGAGCGGGAGATTCGTCACGGGGTCGGTGGCATTGACATGACCGGCATGCATGGCATGTGTTAGAGGCGAAATCCCTGCGCCGCCCGCCGTGCCAAGCGCATTGCTGCTGTGACAAGACGCGCAAAGCACCGACTTCTGATCGGCGCGTACTGAGGCCTCGAGACCACCGCTGTTGTATCCAAACTCGGAGAGCGCGGCGGTGTAGGCGGCATTGCCGAGATGCTTGCTATCGTGAAGGCGCAAGATGTTCATCCGGTAATCGCGGACGGGATCGCTTTCCGGAGTGGCAGACTCGCTCACCCACCCCGTGCTCGGCCTGGCCATCATGTTGGTGCCCGATGCATGGCAGGTCTTGCAGTTCATCTCGGAAGAAACCGGCGCGGTCACAAGTGTCTCGGCTAGGAGCTTTCCCGACGAGTCACGCGCGGTCACGCGGACGAGCGGGTAGGACTGATTATCCCCCCACTTGTCCTTGGGAATGATCGGGATGCCTTCGGCGGTCCACCAGTTGTGATCACCGCTCCAATGCATCGCTTGCGGGGTGTTGTTAGGTCCCGGCATCATATTGCCGAAGAGCCCGGCATCATCGGGAAACTGAGCCCCAAAAAGCTCCTCAGCGTGCTCCCAGAAGTTGGTCTGAGATGCCGACGAGTGCGTTTCCGAGCCATCGGGATCAACGGCTGACTGATAGAACAACTGGATGCCACCATCCGGCGTGACGCGGTCCCCATTCTTGTCGATGAGCTGGGCATTAAGCGTATTGAAAGGAGGGAGGATCGCGAAGATCGCAAAGTCCTCGTCCATGCAGTGCATCCCAAGATCGTTCCAAGTGGTGAGCGTCCATCCATCACTCGGCTCCGGAGCTGGCGGCGCCTTTTCAAGCCCCCAGAGAACTGCCGACAAGACGGCGTAGGAGGACAGTAGGCCCAAGAGGATTTTCGGATGCTTCATGGCGAGTCTGGGTTAGGAAGAGATCTGACCAAGGAAACCGATGATTCATAATCTCGCATGCATGAACGCAGTTCGATCACGGAGTGGCAAACAAGCGACCGTAACGACTCGTTTGGATTGATCGTCCATGGTTGCCCAGAGATCCAAGCGCGCGTGCCATCCCTAATCACAATGCCTTTAGGGAAAGCTGATGATCTCGAATTCATAATCTCCTTCACGGGAATCATTTGTAATAAGTCGTGGCCAGCTACTAACTGGTTGTCGGACCTTGCGCGGACAGGTTCGCTTCCGTCTTGGCGGAGTTGCTTGC
>CAZVMS010000148.1:0-9959 GCA_964628795.1 uncultured Haloferula sp.
TCAGGGTGCTGGGCCATTTTTCCCAGTGAAAGGCGCTGCGCACCTCCCGCAAGCCCTCGGCACCCTCTGCAGACCGCCCGCTTCAACTAAAAATTCGAAAATCACCCTGCCCGAATGGCTTTTCGAATAGGGTCAAGCTAGACACGATTTTTTCATGCCGCAAGTCACGGAATCCTAACGAGCTCGGAGCATCGCTCTTGTCGCGAAGCTTGTCTCGGCGGCACTGGCAAGGAGGGCGCTGCTTACGACGCCCACCATCATCATTTAGCGAATGTGACGGTTTCGCCCCGAAGATCGAGGTGTCGTCACAACTCGGCCGGGGCAGCTTCCGCGCGTTGTTGGAGTTATTCCTGATTGACGCGATCGGGCCCTTTTTCAGGGGCTATGACAAGCGCCGTATCAACTGGTCAAAGATTCCCTTTGGCCACTTGAAAACCGTCGGCGATGAGGCGGATCTTCAGTGGCAGTTGATTGAAGAAGAGAGCCGGCATTTTGCACAGCGGGTCTCCACGATGGGGTACAACGCGGTGACGCTGGATGACCTCGCCCATCTGAGCGATCACCCGTGGTTTGAAGATGAAGTCCGTGAGCGTAATGCCCAACTCGCTACTCGCATGCGGCGGGTGATGCATGAGCACTTGCAGGCCGGGATGAAAGTCTTCGTTACCTCGGATGTCCTCTGCACCAGCAAGGGCATTGATGCGCGGCTTGGCCAAAACCGAAACGCACTGGAGTCTTGGTATGGAGACGTCATTCGCCGCTTCTTTGATCAGTTCCCCGATGTCTCAGGCTTGATCCTTCGCATTGGTGAAAGTGACGGGCTGGATGTCCATGATCCGCTCCGCTCGCGACTTCATATCAAGACGGCGGCCGACGCAAGAGGCCTCCTTGCTCGCCTGCTTCCGGTTTTTGAATCCCTTGGGAAAACGTTGATTTTGCGAACATGGACTGTCGGTGCTCATCCCATCGGCGATCTCATTTGGCACCGCCGCCGGATACCGCAGATGATCAAAGGGCTGAAGACCGATTCCCTCATGCTGTCTTTCAAACATGGTGCCTCCGACTTCTTCCGCTATCTTCCGCTCAATGAGATTCTGACGCAAACGAAGACCGCGAAACTCATCGAATTCCAAGGTCGGCGCGAGTATGAAGGTGCGGGCGAGTACCCTTCGTTCATCGGCAGCGAGTGCGAGTCGTTTCGGAAACAACTGGAAGGCGATCCCTACCTTGTCGGATTCTCCATGTGGTGCATGACCGGTGGTTGGCATGGTTTTCGGCGGCGCCCCTTCGTAAGCGCATCTGCCAAACCGGAGGAAACCTGGATCGAGCTGAATTGCGTCAGCGCCATCGGGATCTTCCGCAGGAACCTAACAGCGTCGGAGGCCATTGCGGAGCATGTTGGGGCAGATCGCGCGGAGGCGGTGATTCAGCTTCTCCAGCTATCAGACATCATCATCCGCGAATTGCTCTACATTCCCGACTACGCTCAGCAGCAGCGCTTCTTCCGGCGAGTGAGGATTCCCCCCCTGATTCATGTTTACTGGGACTGCATCTTCTTCACCTCTCCGATGCGGAAGCTGATGCGCCACTTCGTTTCAGATCACCAAGCGGCCGTGAGGAGTGCGGAAGCCGTGTTGCCGCTCTTCGATGAAATGAAGGAACTCGCGCGGTGCTCATCCTTGCCGCTCGGGGACATCGAGTTTATGGAAGATACCTTCGCGCTGATCGCCCTCGCGCGCCGCTACTACTTTCTCCCATGGAGTCAGGAAACGGTGGACGCCGTGATCGCCGCGAAGAAGCGATACAAGGAGAAGTGGCCCCGGGGTGAACGCCAGCGCTACCGCATCAAAACCAGCTTCGAGCCCTTCAAAGTCAAACGAAGAACTCTGAACTGGGCCACAGGGCTTTTGTTGAGAAAGCAGAGCGGCTATCGCCTGATCGACCACCTCGTGATCCTCAGCTTGTTGTCCTTCATCTACCGAATCGCGGGCAAGAGAGGCCAGAAGTCCCTGCCGAAGTTTGTTAGGAAGTCGGCGATGGGTATCGACAGCGTGATGCGTTGATGCGGAGTTCTTATATCTCCGATTGTTTCAAAATCTTCACACAGTTCGTGTTCTGTCACGCCGGTGGCCGAGGCATTCTTATGTTGCAGGAGAGATTCGCGCCGAAGCCATGAGAATTGATATCATTACCGACACCTTTGCGCCTGATGTGAATGGAGTGGCCATGACCATTGGCCGACTGGTGGATGGACTGCGGAACCGAGGTCACCTTGTCCATGTCATTCACTCGGGCGAGGAGGGAGAGAATTCGCCACGTGAGACATCGACACGTTTCCTCCGGATGCCCGGATACAAGGAAGTCAGGATCGGGCTTCCTCGTCCGGTGAAATTCCGCAAACGCTGGACGCGCAAGCGCCCCGACGTCGTCTATGTCGCCACGGAAAGCCCGATGGGTCTGTCCGCGTTGCAAGCAGCGCAAAGTCTCGGCATCGCATCCATCGCGGGATTCCACACCTGCTTTCACGAGTATCTTGAGCAGTATCGGCTCGGTGGTTTGAAGTCACCGATGCTCGGTTGGCTTCGAAAGATCCACGAACTCGCCAACGTCACGATGACTCCTTCGGACGATGTCGCACGCACGCTCAAGCAGCATGATTTCAAAAACGTACAGGTGATGGGACGAGGCGTGGATTCCTCACTCTTTCATCCCGCAAAACGAGATGCGGAGCTTCGCAAAAGTTGGGATGCGGCGGAAGAGGCACCGGTCTATCTCATGGTCGGACGGGTTGCGCCGGAAAAGAATCTGGAGTTCGGGTTGAAGTCCTTCATGAAAGTCCGGGAAGCGAATCCAGCCGCGCGCTGTGTGGTGGTGGGCGATGGGCCGATCCGGAAGAAGCTTGAGGAGCGCTTTCCCGAAGTTCATTTCGCTGGAGTCATGTCGGGCGATGATCTCGCCCGGCACTATGCCTCTGCCGATGTGTTGCTTTTCCCGAGTGAGACGGAGACCTTTGGGAATGTCTTGTTAGAAGGAATGTCCAGCGGCTTGATCACCGTGAGCTACGACTATGCTGCATCACGCATGCACGTGGTGGATGGTCGTAACGGCCTGAAGGCTACCAAGGGAAACGAAGAGGAATTCAGACGGCGGGTTGAAGCCGCCGCCAAGCTCGGAAGTTGGGCGGATGTGCGTCGTGAAGCCCGGCTTCACACCGAATCCCATGGATGGTGCCGTATCATCGATACCTTCGAATCCTCACTGGAGAAAACGGCCATGCAATTCGGCAGTGCGAAGCCGATGAAAAAGGCGCGGAAGGTCCTCGAGTTTGAAACAGTTTTTCTTTCGGACCTCCACCTCGGCACGCCGGAATCCAAGACCAGTGAGCTCTTGGATTTTCTCAAGCACTGCCGCTGCAAAACTCTTTTTCTCAACGGTGACATCATTGATGGCTGGGCCTTGAAACGAGGCACCGCCTGGAGCAAGCGCCACACCCGGGTGATCCGCGCCATTCTGAAAAAGAGCGAAAAGGAAGGCACGAAAGTTATTTATCTACGTGGCAATCACGATGATATCCTCGACCGCTTCTTCCCGATGAACTTCGGCCCGATCGAGCTGCGTAAGGAAGCCATTCACACGGGGCAGGATGGAAAGCGCTACCTCGTGGTCCATGGCGATGGCTTTGACTCCGTCTCGACCCGCTTCCGGTGGTTGGCGGTTCTTGGAGCCTTCGGATATGACTCCCTTCTCAGCATCAACCGGATTTACAACAAGTATCGCAAGTGGCGCGGAAAGGAGTACTACTCGATGAGTAAAAGGGTAAAAGAGAAGGTCAAGAGCGCCGTGAGCTTCGTGAGTCAGTATGAAGATCAGTTGATCGAGTTCGCACGAAAGAGGGGCTGCGATGGTATCATCTGCGGCCACATCCACACGCCAGAAGACAAGCCGGTGGGGAGCGTCCGCTATCTGAATTCAGGCGACTGGGTGGAAAACATGAGCTGCGTGGTCGAGCATGCCGACGGACGTTTTGAAGTCCTCCACTATCACGACTTCCTGCAACGAATGGGCGGAACAAGCCACCCGCCGATCACCGAGGAACGGGTGAGTGAAGTGGCGTAATCCGAATCCACTTCGTCCTTGGTGGTGCCTCAGAAGGGGTCTTCATCCATACTTGGTAACGTGGCGGTAGTCGTTTCTTCTTCTTTAACTGGGTAAAAATGCCGGTCCTTCTCGGCTCGGCAGCGAAGGATGATGTCGCGCCGCTTGCTGCCATGCTGATGTCCTTGAGGAACGCTACAAGGCACCCGCGGGGGCAAACCTGATGCGAATCGCTACCTCGGACTCCCTCCCGTCCAGCCGCTGGTCGATGCCATCTTGAAAGCCGCAGGGGAAGTAGTCTTTAGGGGCTGGGATACCTTGCCGTTTTTAAGTGAATGCCAGAATTCCGCTTTGTCTTGGCGATCTTTGCGTTTCGACTTCTGGCGACACGGCGACAGCCATTTATTTGGCTTCTCGGTCTGTGGGGAGAAGTCGCTGCCTCAGGGCTTCGCTGGGCATGGCGCAGGCGGCGCCTTTGCCGAACCATTGGTAGCGATGGGCGGCGATGAAGTCGTAGAGGACATCGCGAAGGGCGCGCGGGATGACTTTTCCCAGAGCAGCGGGGATTTTCCAGATGCCGCCCAGAGCTCTTAGGACGGCGAGGACGGCGGTGGAGCGGGAAAGAACGCGGTCGTTTTCGCGGACGAGCATCGAGTCGAGATCGGGGCTGCCGGTGGCGGCGATCATTTGCTGGCCGATGGGGTCCTGCAGGCGCGTGAAGCGAATGCGGCCGGCGCGATCACGATCGGCGATCCAGCGGGTCGAGCGGCTGCAAAGGAGGCAGTCGCCGTCGAAGGCGATGATGATCTTTTCGAGATTCTCAGACACGGAAGAGCCATCGCCGAGGGAGTGAGCTGGAGCAACTGCGGGATCGGGAAAAAACTTGTAACTTGCCATCGGGCCCGTGCGTCGGTTCGGATGGCTTGGACGCGCAACGCATCAATTCATGGAAGAACCCGCCGTGCGCATCACTCAGGAACACCTCGAAGAGGTGCGGTCTGGGGATGAGTCGGCGCATCGGAGGTTTGTCGAAATCCTCTATCCCCTCGTGCGGGGGCATATTCGCCGCCATCTGCGGCGTCAGGCGGATCACGATGATGTTTCCCAAGAAATCTTCATGAGGGTCTTCCTGAAACTCGATCAGTATGCCGGGCCGCAACCCTTTGAGCACTGGGTTTCCCGGATTGCGGTGCGGACCTGTTACGATTGGTTGCGCAAGCTGCGGGCCAGACCACTGGTGCATTACGCTGATCTGAGCGAGAAAGAGCTGAGGGTGCTGAATGAGACCAGCGGGGGTGACGATTCGTCCCATCTGGAAAGTCGCCGGGAGATTGTCACCGGGCTTCTCGACCGGCTCATCGCCACCTTGAAACCTCGTGAACAGATCGTGATCCGCTTTCTCGACCTGGAACAGAAAAGCGTGGCCGAAATCCAGGAACTCACCGGCTGGAGTGCTTCAAAGATCAAGGTCACCGCCATGCGTGCCCGGCGAAAGCTAGCTGCCCAGCTCCAAACGCTGGAGAACCGAAACTTATCCTGATTCAATCATCCCGCCCCCGTCATGACTTCACCCGATACACCCGATCCTTGGGACAAGCTTGTCGGCACCGCGCGCGAAAGCGGTGCTGCGGAAACCAAGGTCACCGACGAAGCGCCGCCGCCCGGTTTCGTGAGCCGCCTGGCTTCGCTGCGAGGCAGCCTGCTCCGGTTTGCCCGGACACTCTTGTGGCGGCGCTGGTCAGCGGTGGCAGCGGTGGCAGCGCTGGTTCTGTATCTCGTCGTCTATTTGATCCTCAAATCCAACCCGTCGGAAGTGGCACCCGTGCTACCGATTCCTCTTCCGCCCGAGCCATGAAACCAAGCTTCCGAGACTACCTCGCCATTGGCGCCGCCCTGCTGGCGATCTTTCTTTGCGGCTACGGCATCGGCTTCCTTTTCGGCGAGCGAAAGGAAAAGAACCGCAGTGCCCATGCTTCGCCACCAGGCAATTCGAGCTGGGAGGTCAGCACTTTGGCCAAAATCGAGGAAACTATCGAGCTCACCCCTGCTCAATTGGAAGAAATCCGAGCCGAGATTGAAAAGAGTGCGGTCGCGGTCGATGCAGCACGGTCCCAGGCGAAGAAGGCCTATGCCGCAGAGTTCATGCGATTGAATGAGCGCCTGCGCCCGCACCTGACTCCCGAGCAATGGGAGGCCCTCCAAGCGGGCTCGGGTCCCGGGAAAAAGGAAGTTCCAAAAAGGTGAAAGAATATGACAAGAACTGCGCAACTTTTGGATTTGGTGAAGGTTTCACCTTTCGCCTTTGGGCAACCCCACCGCAATTCCACCAATCCTCGCGATGAAATCTTCCAACTTCATTTTGGGTGTCGCGCTCCTACTGGTCGCGGCCACGCTGGCCATCAGCATCACCTTTAGAAACGATCCGGCACCCCCTGCCGAAGCTAGGCAGAAGATTACATCGGATCGATCTGGAAATCCGTCGAAGGTGCGAAGTTTCGAGGGATCGGGTGCGCGGTCGGGCAGCCGTTCACCCTCTACTGCCGACCGCGTGTCGGAGGAGGAAGCCTTTGGCATCACGATTGCCGGAAACCTTGCGACGCAGTCACCTCAAAGCTTGGCAGCGCTGAACCGCAAGGCCGAGCTGGTCAGCCAGGAAGCCCGCGAGAAGCTCGATCTCATGACGGAGCGATTTCATCTTACCCGCGCCCAGCGGCGCGAGATTTTCCCGCTACTTGCCAGAGGATCGGCATCCTATGACCCGGCCATGGTGGTGGGATCCGGCGCGGCCTCCTCTTTCCAGCAGGTCGGAGTGCTCGCGACTTCCGATGAATTGATCCACGACGCGCTCGATCCGAGCCAGCAGGAAGCTTTTGAGGAAGATGCCATCGATAAAAATCTGTGGTGGGAGGAAATCGCCAGCCAACTGGCGGATGACGAGATCTACGCCGCATCCACAGTCGAGACACCCGTATCAGAGGACCTGGAAAGGATCGACGCACCGATTGAAGCCCAACCCGAAGGCCCTGCCTTGGAACAGGGTGGCAACATCTTTGATCTCATGAATCAAAAATAAATGTAACCGAAGGGGCCGGTCATTCGTCGGATCCCTTTGAAAGGCCGCTTCATCAGCCCTTCTCCAAATCAAGAAATTAACCAATCAACCAATCAACCAACCATGAAACTCAAATCACTCATCATTATTGGTGCGGCTCTGGTCACGAGCGCAAACCTTGCCAAGGCCGATGGCCGCACCTTTGGCGATGGTCTTCCTGACTTCCTCACCAAGTTCGATGTGAACGAGGACGGCAAGATCGACGAAGAAGAACGCCAAGCGATCAAAGAAGCCCGCGAAGAACGCTACGAAGACGCGGTTTCCAAGTGGGATACCGACGGCGACGGCAAGCTTTCACTCGCTGAAAGGGAAGCCGCCCGGGCAATCCTCCGCGCCAAGATCGAGGAAAAGCGCAGCGCGCGCTTTGCTGAAGTCGCCGGTGAGGACGGGGTGATCGACGCTGACGAGTTCGCGGCGATTCCTGCGTTCTCGCGGGGTGATGTCGATCGCGTGGCAGCGCTTTTTGCCCGCATTGATGCGGACAGCAGCGGTGGCATCGACCTCGATGAGTTCAACGCCCGCCTGCGCCCACCTCGTCGTGCGATGCCGCCAATGACGCGCTAATTCCGAACTCGGCTTCCGTTTGGTTTTCCTTAGAAGGCGGTTTGCGTTAGGCAAGTCGCCTTCTTTCATCGGTTGATCGCTCCCATTCGTGCTCAAGCTACTGCCCATCACATGCTTGTCCTTCTTATGCTTCGGCCATCAACTGGCCGAGGCCATGGTGCTTTATGAGACGGACTTCGAAAGCTTCCCGGTGGGCGATAACAAGTGGGCCAACTTCGATGGATGGTTGAGCAATGACACGAGTTCGGGAGCGCAGGCGATCGATCAGGATATCATCGTCGGCGGTGGTCTCGGGCGGACCGCAGCGCTCGGATTCAAGCGCCCGAACTTCACTTTCACGAGCGTCTTTCGCCCGATCAATTATGATCCGGCTGTCGGAGGGAACCCTCTGATCGAATTCCAGACCCTATTCGGAATCGAAGATTCGACGAACGGGAGGCGGGACAACTTTTTCATCAGCTTCTACAATATCAACGGCAACCTGCTCGCCTCCCTGCGGCTCGCTAATGGCAACAACGATTTCGGCATCTGGCGGCGGACGGGGGCCATCTCCGCGGGGGCGACGGAGAGCGCCACGGCCGAAGATTTTATCCGTGGTGAACTGCACAACCTGAACGCGAGAATCGACTTGGTTGCGAATACCTGGACCGCGACACTCGACGGCCTCCCGCTTTTTCAAAACGCGGTTTTCAACACGACGTCCCAAGCTCTCACCCTGGGTCCGGTCTCTGCGGAATGGCAACTCGCCAGCGCCTTGACCTCCAACTGGGGTGACAACTGGATGCTGGTGGCGGATCTCCGCGTGGAAACTGTCGACGAGCTTCCTCCGGTGATCGATAGCATCGTGAGAAATCCATCTAACAGCCGCACCGTGACATGGAATGCTTTTGTCGGATACAACTATTGGGTCGAGTATTCGAGCAACTCGATCAACTGGTTCAGTGATTTGCCTGATTCTTCATTCGGTTCCCCGACATCTGCGACCACCATGGAGTTCGTTGACCGTAGCGCACCGTCCGGAGGTGAGCGCTTCTATCGGGTCCGGAGGACTCCGGTGGCGGGCGGCTTGACCTCTACCGCCGTCTCATCGAGCCGTGACTCGGCGGGTGAAGTGGTGATCGAATGGCAGGCGGAAGCGGGCTTCAGTTACATGATTGAGTTTGCCAACAGGCTGCAAGGCTGGGCGTCGACGCTGCCGAATTCATCCTTCCCGAGCATCACCACGAACAAGACGCTGACCTTTACCGACAAAGACGCCAAGCTGGTGAAATCGCGCTTCTACCGTCTGGTCCGCACCAAGCCTTGAAGCGGTAAGGGGTGGTTTTGGATCGCGTCCTGGGGCTTTTGCAGCGACGATACGGCCATGCCTCAGCCGATCCCGAATCTTCACCATTTGGAGCTCTTTTATCATGTGGCGCGGGCGGGGGGGATCACGGCGGCGGTGCGGACGATGCCGTATGGGATTCAGCAGCCGGCGATCAGCGGGCAGGTGGCGCAGTTGGAGGAGGAGCTTGGGGTGCGTTTGTTTCAGCGTCGGCCCTTCACCCTGACTCCAGCGGGGAAGGAGCTCTTTGATTTTCTCGCGCCGTTTTTCGGGGCGCTGCCGGACATCGCGGAAAGGATCGCGGGGAAGGCATCGAAGCATCTGCGTTTGGCAGCTCCGGCGACGGTGATGCGGGATCACTTGCCGGAGGTGCTGGCGGAGATCCGGAAGAGCCAGCCGGATCTGGAGCTAAGTTTGATGGATGTCGGACAGAGCCGGATTTTCGAGTTGTTAGAGCAGGAGGAGGTGGATCTCGCGGTGGCGGAACTTGAAGGACGTGCGCCTTCCGGGATGAAGACGGAAGTACTGCTTGCCTTGCCGCTGGTGCTGCTCTTGCCGCCGGGCTTGGCGATGCCGAAGGCGGGCTTGAAGGCTTTGGCGGATGATGTGGCGCTTGTTAGAACGGCGGAAGACACGGCGATTGCGCGCTTGTTTGCCAAAGGCCTGAATCAGAAAGGGATTCGTTGGCCGGCGAGGATCGAGGTGAATACGATCGATCTCGTGCACGCCTATGTGGCGGAGGGCTTTGGGGTGGGGGTGAGCGTGCTGGCTCCTGGAGTGAAGTTTCCGAAGGGGGTGAAAGCGGTCGAGTTAAAGGGCTTTTCCGATCTCGCCATTGCCGGCGTCTGGCGTGGAAAGCTTGGC
>CAZVMS010000149.1:0-5670 GCA_964628795.1 uncultured Haloferula sp.
TTGTCGACTGGACCAGTCCGACCGAGGCCGGACGAATCGTGTGGAAGGGCCAGAGTCTCCAGTCAACCTTGCGGCGCGGTTGGTATTTCGGCACCCAGGAGTTCAGGGAGAGGCTGTTGGCGAAGTTCGGGGTTGAGGAGGGGATTGGTGAGCGCGTCGCCAAGGTCATCCGTTCGAATGACGCCTCGGCCCGGGACCGGGATCGGTCGGTTGGTGCCAGGATCATAGCTGCAGGGCTCGATCACTTCGGGCTTGCGAAGGAGGATCTGAATTCGATGCAAAAGAATGACTGGCGTAAGGCAATGCTGGCGATGATAATTACCGAAACTACGAGCCTCAGTCATGAATGGATCGCCAGCCAGCTCAAGATGGGTCACAAGACGAGTGTCAGCCGCCTCAGCAGCCAGATGAAAAATGAGATCAGAACGAACAGAAAGCTGCGGAAAACCAAGGCTGAGATTACAAGAATCTCTTCCTGACCCCTTTTTTCCAAGAATCTCTTCCTGACCCCTTTTTTCCTTTTTTCCTGGACGGATGAGGTGCTTGCGGTGATTCGTGAAGGAGGAGGGCTTCCTGCGGGGGGAGCGGTTTGCGATGTCGCGGTGCTCAAGGATTCTTTCGGAACGCCGATCGATGGTCGCGACTTCGAAGGCATGAAGCTCGGCTGTGGAGAGCGCGGGGAAGTGGCGGTTTGCGGGCCGCAGGTGCTAAGGGGATATCTCGACGGTCAGGGAGACGAGGAAACGAAGATCCGCGTGGGGGATGTGGTTTGGCATCGGACGGGAGATGCGGGATGGATCGATGAAAGCGGAATGCTTTGGTTGGTGGGGCGCTGTCAGGCGAAGATTGTGCGGGATGATGAGGTGATCTATCCTTTGGCGGTTGAGGCGGCGGTGAGGCTGGTTTTTCCTGGGCGTAAGATGGCGCTGATCGAAGTCGGAGATCAGGTGGTGATGGTGATCGAAGGTGAAATGCCTGAAGGGTTTGAGACAAAAGTCGCGGAGCTTGGGTGTGAGCGGGTGGTGTTGTTAGAGAGGCTTCCGATGGATCGTCGGCATCAGTCGAAGATCGATTATCCGGTGCTGCAGCGGTTGGTGGGTGGGCGTTGAATTCTGCTAAGAAGCTGCGGACATGTTCTTTTCTCCGAGGATGCCTTTGGCGGTGGGTAGGTGGCGCTTTTTTAATCCAAACTGGCGGACGGCGTGGCGCTCGAGGTGGGCGATGGCGTCCTCGGGATCATCGGTGAAGAAGATAAGCTCGGGATCCTGGGGGCTGATGGTGCCGGCTTCGGCCATTTTGTAAACGAAGTCCATGAGTGGCTGCCAGTAGTCCTTGCCCATGAGGATGATGGGGAAGTTCCGGAGTTTGCCGCACTGGATGAGGGTCATGGTTTCGAACATCTCGTCCATGGTGCCCGCGCCGCCGGGGAGGACGATGAAGGCGTAGGAGTATTTCACGAGAATGGTCTTCCGGGTGAAGAAGTAGTGCATGTTCACGGAGCGGTCGACGTAGGGGTTGATGTGTTGTTCGAAGGGGAGTTCGATGTTGACACCGATGGAGCGTCCTCCGGCCTCACGCGCGCCACGGTTTCCGGCTTCCATGATGCCGGGGCCACCGCCGGTGATGACGGTGAAGCCGAGCTTGGCGACTTCCGAGCCCATGGTGCGGCCGAGTTCGTAATAGGTGGTGCCGGGCTTGGTGCGGGCGGAGCCGAAAATGGTGACGGCGGGGCCGGCGAAGTGAAGGCAGCGGAAGGCTTTGATGAAATCCCGTGAGACGCGGAAGATGGTGGCAAGTTCCTTGATCCGGGACTTGGGGCCGGAGAGGAGAGAGTGCTCGGGGGACTCGAGTTCAAATTCGAGCTGCTCGCGGATGGCGGCTTCGTTGATGGCGTGTTCGGGCGTGGTTTCGGGGCAATCCGGGCAATCGGGTGCGGTCATGGGGAAAATTCCTAACACAGGATCAGGCCGGTGCCAGCGCGGGAGTGTGGCTTGATGGGGAAGGCAAGGCACGCTCAAAGGGAGACATTGCTGCCTGGTACACGAGGACGGGATCGAACCGCCGACCGCCCCGGTGTAAACGGGATGCTCTACCGCTGAGCTACTCGTGCTTTCAGTCAGAGTGCGGGAGGGAATGAGCAGGATAGGGCGGCAGGGTGCAAGTGCGAAAGTGAGGGTTTTTGCGAGAAGGAGCGGGGCTGGGGGCTAGCGATCGATTTCAATGGGTGAGTCGGACTTGCGGCGGGGGTTGGTAGATGCTTGTTTCCGGGTCTCATGCATCTGCGCTTCACCGATAAGGAACTCGCCACCTTGGTGGAAATGGTCAGCCTGGCGGCGAATGTGGCGATGTGGAATCGTAAGCCGGGATCCGAGGAGGGGATGGCGGCCTTTGAGGCGATGGAGCAAAAAATCCTAGAGAAGGTGAAGCACGCGGGCTTGGGAAATCTGATCGAGTTTGATGAAGAGAAGCAGGTACACCAGATCACGCTGGAGCATCAGGACGGATCGTTCTTTCAGGAATGCTACGATGAATTTCGCAATGAACTCTTTTGGGAAGAGATGGTGATCCGTTTGGCGGATCGGGATTTGGCCAAAGTGATTGGGAAGGAGGCTTGGGAGAAGCTGACGGAAGAGCAACGTCGGGAGCGGACGCAGGATATTGAGAAGCGGTATTGGGAGGAGTTTACGAACAATGGGATTGATCGGGTGGCGGTGATTTTCCCGCCGGGGGAGGGTTAGCCTTGGATGGTGGACCTAGGCGGTGGCTACCAAGCGAGCGACGAGCGCGGCGCCGATGGCTTGGGATTGCTCGCCGAGGGAGGCGGGAACGATGCGGAGGGTTTCGCGCTGGGTGGGCCAGAGGTATTCGAGGGCGGCGTCTTTGATGCCGCCGAGGTAGCGGTTGCGGAAGGCTTCGGTGGTGACATCGGGGTCGATCAGGCCGCCGCCGATGACAAAGCAGGCGGGATCGACGGCCATGGCAAGTTGGCCGACGAGGAGGCCCATGGCTTTGGCCTGGAGGTCGAAGAGTTCGAGGGCGAGGGCGTCGCCATCTTGAGCGAGGCCGCGAAGTTTGAGGACGCGTTCCTTTTTCCCAAGGGATGGATCTTCAAGCGAGTGGCCGGGGTAGCGGGGGAGGGCGAGCTTGAGGAGATCGGGGAGGCCAGCGAGGGCGGTGTACATCTCGAAGCAGCCCCATTTTCGGCCGCAGCCGCAGGTCAGGGGTGGTGCGTCTAACAGGTGGAGCGGGGCGGCCATGTGGCCGACTTCCATGCCGGCGAGGTTGTCGCCATCGAGGCACATGCCGGTGGGACCGATGTAGGCTCCGCCGAGCCCGGAGCCGGGGGCGAGCATGACGACGCCGGCTTTTTCATCGCCGACGGCGTTGTGGGCTTCGGCGACGCCACCCATGTTGCCGTCGTTTCCAAGGGCGAGGGGGAGCATGCGGCCGGATGCTTGCGTGAGGGCGGCGATGAGATCCTTTTCGACGTTCCAGCCGTTGAAGCTGTCGGGAAGGTTGGGTCCGCTATCGAGCACTCCGTAGCTGCGGCGGGGGCCGGGGACGGCGAGGCCGACGCCGGCGATTTGCGACCATTCGATTTGGTGTTCGGCCATGTATTCGCCGATGGCACCGATCCATGCTTTGATGACGCCTTCCGGGCCGCCTTCGGAACCGGTGGGGCGCTGGAGGAGGTCGCTGGGGAAAACGGAGCCGTCTTCTCGGACGGCGGCGATCTTCGAGGTGGTGGCACCGCTATCGATGCCGAGGAAAAGGGAATCGCTCATGGGTGCGGATGCTAGGAGGAAAATCGGGGTGCGACAAGCGCGGCGGGCGATGGCAAACGATCTGGTGGGAGATGGGGAATCGTTTGTGGTTTCTCAAATGGATGCGAGGAAAGCGACCGAGCGGAGGAAGAGGGAGCTGGATATGGAACCGGTGGACATCATCAGGGGGCTATTTGCTTAAGAAGTTTCGAGGCGTTGCCTTGACGGAGTCACTCAATTGGGGCTTGGCAGGGTTGGGTCCGGGGATGAGGGTTTGTGGGTGTTTCGGATCTGTCATGTGCTGGCCAGTGTGGGGGAAAAGGGCGGGCTGGAGAAGAATGTGATCGAGCTGGCGAACTGCCAGGCGGGGCTGGGGCATGGGGTGAGTGCGGTGGCGGATGAAACGATGCGGCATTACTTTGATTCGAAGGTGAACTTCATCACGCATCCGATGGGTAGCGGGAGGATGAATCCGATGAATTTGATGGGGCTTAGGGGGAGGATTCTGGAGGCGCTTGGCGATGAGGCTGGAAGCCTCAGCCACAGGATTGTGCATGCGCATGCGAATAAGGCGGGGGCGATGGTGAGGTCGCTGCGGAATTTCTTGCCCGGGGTGAAGCGGGTGGCGACGGTGCAGAATATCAAGAGCAGCAGTAAGCCGTTTCGGGATTACGATGCGGTGATCACGGCGTCAGCGCAGGTCAAGGATTCGCTCGGGGGAATTCCGGCGACGGTGATTTGGAATTCGATTGCGCCGCCGCCGGTGGGGACGAAGGAGGCGGCGTTGGCGACGAGGCCGCCGTTTCTTGGTGGCGATGAGCCGGTGTTTTGCACGGTGGGAAGATTGGTGCCGGCGAAGGGGATGGATCTTTTGTTAGAAGCGATGGCCGAGGTGGCGGGCTTCAAGTTGTGGGTGGTGGGGGAAGGCTATCAGCGGGGGGAGCTGGAGGTGATCATTGCGAAGCACGGGCTGGTGGAGCGGGTGTGGATGGCGGGGCATCGGGATGATGCGGTGGGGCTGATCGGCTGCGCGGAGTTGTTTATCGTGGCTTCGCGAAATGAGGGTGGACCCTACACGCTGGCGGAGGCGCTGCACATGCGGGTGCCGAGCATTTCGACGCGGGTTGGGTTTGCGTCGGAGTTTTTACCGGCGGAGGTGATGATGGAGACGCACTCGGTTCCCGAGTTGGTGCGTGGTTTGAAGTTGGCGCTGGCGGATTTGCCGGGACTGAGGGCGATGTGTGAGCCTTCGTTTGAGCTGGTGGCGAGCGAGGTCACGCTGGAGGCGATGACTCGGAAGGTGCTAGAGGTTTATGCCAGTGTGCTGGGGGCGGACTAAAGTCCGCGGTCCAATTCGGAAGCGAGCCAGTCTTGGAAGGCGGCGTGGTTGGTGAGTTCGTATTGGTGAGTGCGAAAGCCGAAGCGTTTGCCGGTCTCGATGTTGGCGGGGAGGTCGTCGATGTAGAGGGTCTCGGACGGGGTCAGGCGGTGAGCTTCGATGGCGTGATGGTAGATTTTTTCCTCGGGCTTGATGGCACCGACTTCGAAGGAGAGGACGCCGCCTTTGAAGTGGCGGAAGATGTCGTAGGTTTCGAAAATCCACGGGCAGTGGATGGCGTTGGTGTTGGAGAAGAGGATGAGATGGTGGCCTTCGGCGTGGAGTTTTTCGACGACCCGCCACATCGCTTCGTTGGGGGTGAAGATGTTTTGCCAAGCGTGGATGAAATGCTGGTGGTCCATTTCGACGTCGAGGATGTCGAGGGCCCAGGGGATGTAATCTTCGGGTGGGATGAGGCCGCCTTCAAAGTCGTCCTTTCGATCTAACAGGCGGGTGAGGCGGTCGTTGATGTCGTCGTCTGAGGTGCCGGGCGGGAGCAGGTTTCGGAGGGAGGATTCGAAGTCGAAG
>CAZVMS010000150.1:0-1579 GCA_964628795.1 uncultured Haloferula sp.
TGGGATCCCGTCACCCGCTCACAGCGCCTCAAACTCGTCGTGCAACTGCGCCGCTTTCTCGTGCCCGAAAAATCCCGCCGACCCAACCTCGCTTCCCAATGCCTCGGCCTCGCCCTGCGCGAATTGCCCGCCCGCTGGCACGCCGAGCACGGCTACCGTCCGCTCATGGCCGAAAGTTTCAGTGATCCCGAAAGCCACCACGGCACCGTTTACAAAGTCACCAACTGGACCTGCGCGGGCGACACCAAAGGCTTTTCCCAAGACCACACCGACTACTATCTGCCCAACGACCGTCCGAAAAAGCTCTGGCTCAAACCCCTCCAGAAAATTCCCTCTGTCGTCATGAAGATGGCCGCCCCGTCGCCATGATTCCCGCCACCGGCGAAAAGGAAGACAGCGAGCCCAGCGAAGCCCGCGCCCTGCTCGCCGACCCGCAAGTGCGGCTCGAAAACGCCCTCATCACCAGCGACGCGCTCCACCACAAGGAACCCACCCTGCGCGTCATCGTTGAAAAAGGCGGCGACTACCTCATCGGCACCAAAGGCAACACCCCCAATCGCTTCGAAGCGGTCGAAGAAGCCCTTGAGGACACCCCCTTTTTGACCTGAGTCATGAGTGGAAGAACAACCACGGGCGCATCGACACGCGGCGCGCCGCCGTCCAAGCGCTCAGTCCCGTAACCGCCGGGCTACTCTCGGCGCACAGTGCGATCAAGGTCCGGCGTGAGTGGGTGGAGAAAACCAGTCCCGAAAACGAGCACACCCGAAGCTTCATCTCGAGCCTTGGGCCCGACCAAGCGGAGCGCCTCGGCTGGGCGGCGCGGACTCATTGGAGCGTCGAAAACAAAAACCATCACAAGCGGGATCACCACGTTTGGCAGGAAGACCGCCACCGTCACCGGCGTGTCAACATCACCCAGAACCTCGCGCTAACGCGCAACGCCCTGCTGGCGATCATCCCGTTCGATGAAAAGCGCAACCTGCCATCCCTGATTGTCGATTATCAGGATCGCAAGCAACTCGCCATCGACCTCATCCTGAAAGCCAGACCCATCCCATGACCTCTCCAGACAAACGCCCTATCCAAGGCTTCTACGCCGAGCAAAGCAGCTTGCCAAAGCCGAGGAAAAAGCAGAAGGATAACCATGCACCTGAAGGAAAATAATGAGGCCAACGGCGCATTTCTAGGACCCCAGACCCGGCCGACCCCAGACCCGGCCATCGCGTGAGACGAAGTCTTTTACGCGACGACCGCCTCGCCCGGGCACGGCATGAAGCCAACAGGCATGTGATCCAGCGGGCTCACCACCCCAAGACCATGCTCACCCACCGCCACATGGAGATAGATCTCCGTCGTCGTGATATCTTCGTGCCCCAGAAGCTCCTGGATCCGCCTCAGATCCACGCCAGCCTCCAGCAGATGCGTCGCAAACGAATGCCTCAAGGCATCAACACACTGCTCATCAACTCGGCCTGGCTCGAATCAGGTATTGGTTCCATCCGCTTTTTGATCGTGAAGTTCAGGTAATTCGAAACCTGCGAACCCGTGAAGAACCAGGGGTCATCGTGCAAGATGAAGT
>CAZVMS010000151.1:0-27282 GCA_964628795.1 uncultured Haloferula sp.
AAATTCGAAAATCACCCTGCCCGAATGGCTTTTCGAATAGGGTCAAGCTATGGCGGGCAGGCTGCCACCGCACTGCGAATCCCTCAGCCCTCCTCACCACTGAGCATGACTTTCGCCGTCGCCAACTCCCGGCCACCTGTCGACACCCGACCGCGCACCTGAATCATCCCGCCGAGTCTTCCCTCGACCGTCGCCTCGATCACCAAGACCTCACCAGGCACTGCGGCTCCCACAATTTTCGCCCCGCGCACCCCTGTCAGCAGCAGGTTTTCCAAGGGAGCCACCCCCGGATCACTCTGCGCCACCACCCCGCCAAGCTGCGCGATTGCCTCGATCAGGATCACTCCAGGCATCAGTGGGTTCCCGGGGAAGTGCCCCGCCAGAAATGCCTCATCGCCTTTCACCACATAGCGGCCCAGCGCCTGCTTACCGGGCTCCAGTGAGACAAGTTCGTCAACAAATCGGAATTCCGGGCCGTGGGGCAGCGCATCAAGTTCAGACATAAGGATCTCTATCCGCCGGGATTCCAGACTGGCCACAGAAAACTCACCGAATCTGGCCATACGCAATTCAGTCTTCCACCAAGCTCATTATTCCCTATCCTTCCGAAGTTCCTCCATGCCTCCCGTCGAACCCAGTGCCGTTCGAGACCCTCGCTCGATTCCTATGGTCACCCGCTCCTGGTGGTGGTGGCCGCTGGAAACCGTGGCCATGGGTGGCGGGATTCTTTACTGGGGCATCTTCGGATTGCTCTTCACCCTCTTCTCGCTTCCCTTACGAGTCATCCTTCCACGCCGCCGTGCGGAAATCCTCGGCCGCAGCATGCTCCACCGCTCCTTCCGGGTCTTCGTCCACTACCTGCGCGTCACCGGGCTGGTCCAAGTCGATCTCGCCTCGCTTGCCCCGCTCCGTCAGAAAAAGGAGCCGATCATCATCGCGCCGAACCACACCTCGCTGTGGGATGCCGTTTTCGTCATCGCCTGCCTCCCGCAGCCGATCTGCATCATGAAGGAAAGCATCCTTTGCAATCCCTTCCTCGGAGGTGGTGCCCGGCTCGCCGGCTACATTCCTAACTGCTCGCCTTCACGCCTCGTCCGCGAATCCGCCGACTCCCTGAGCCGCAGCGGCCAGCTTCTGCTCTTTCCCGAAGGCACCCGCACCCGTCGCGAAGCCCGCTGGATCAACCCCTTGCGCGGCGGCTGTGCCCTGATCGCCCGCCGCGCCGGCGTTCCCGTGCTCCCCGTCTTCGTTCGCAGCAACACCCGCTTCCTCGAAAAAGGCTGGCCCCTTTGGAAGCGCCCCGAATTCCCCCTAAAGCTCTCCTTTGAACTCGGCGAAGCCGTCGTCCCCGAGGAAAACGAAAGCGCCAAGGAATTCACCGCCCGCCTGAGCGAAATCTATGTTCAGAACCTCTCCCGCCCGCACAAGCTGCGCCGCCAGATCGAGGCGGAATAAAGGAGGAGCCTTGGGGGTGCTTCAAGCCTTGGGGAACAGGGGCCAGAAATCAGGGGTCAGAAATCAGGGGTCAGAAAGGCCCTCTGCCTTTTGGCTTTCGGACCCCTGTCCCCTGAATCCTGACGCCGAAAGACCGCAGCACCTCCCCGTCCTTCCGCATCCAACCAAGCAATTCCCCCATTCCGCCATCGACAAGCCGCGCCACCCGCTCCTAACCTCCCGCGCAGCGCGCCCGAAGGCTGTTTTCGGAACCTCTCGGCCCGCCTCAATCGTCCCATGAAAGCCATCCTCGCCCTCGAAGACGGTCGCCTTTTTGAAGGCCGCGCGTTCGGATCATCCGGCACCACCACCGGTGAAATCTGCTTCAATACCTCGATGACCGGGTATCAGGAGATCATCACCGATCCATCCTATCGCGGGCAGATCGTCACCATGACCTACCCGCAGATCGGAAACTACGGCGTCACCCCAGAGGATGCCGAGTCCTCCTGCCCACACGTCCGTGGCCTCGTCATCGGCGAACTTTCCCCCGTCGCCTCGAACTACCGCTCACGCCAAACACTCGCCGACTACTTCACCGAGCATCAAATCATCGGCATCGAGCACATCGACACCCGTGCGCTCACCAAGCACCTCCGCTCACTCGGCGCGATGCGTGCCTGCATCACCACCGAACTCTCCTCCGAAGCAGCCATCGAATCTGCCAAAAATTCCCCGCCGATGGAAGGCAGCGACTTCGTTCAGGAAGTCTCAACCAAGGAAAGCTATCTCTGGGAACAGGACTCGCGCCGCTTCACCCTGCCGAACGTCGTCACCGAACAAACCGACAACTGGCTGCCCCTGCCACCGGTCAAGCACCGCATCGTCGCCTACGACTTCGGCATCAAATACAACATCCTCCGCCGCCTCAGACAGGCCGGCTTCGAAGTCGAAGTCGTCCCCTCCACCACCACCGCCGCTGAAGTCCTCGCCAAGAAGCCCGACGGCGTTTTCCTCTCAAACGGCCCCGGCGACCCCGCCGCGCTCGGCTACATTCACGAGGAAGTGAAGCAACTCATCGGCAAGACCCCGATCTTCGGCATCTGCCTCGGCAACCAGATCCTCGGCCACGTATTCGGCGGCACGACCTACAAGCTCAAGTTCGGCCACCGCGGCGGCAACCAGCCAGTCAAGGACCTCCGTTCCGGGAAAATCTCCATCACCTCACAGAACCACGGATTCGCCGTCGATGGAGCCAATCTCCCCGACAACATCGAGATCACCCACGTCAATCTGAACGACGACACCATCGAAGGCATCCGCCACAAGGAGCACCCGATTTTCAGCGTTCAGTACCACCCCGAAGCCGCCCCCGGCCCGAACGACGCGACCTACTTCTTCGACGAATTCGCCGCGCTGATCGAATCGACAAAATAGGCTTCGATCAGTTCACCTCGCTCACATCACGGTGCGCGGGTCGCTCTCAGGCGCAGGAATCTCTTCTCCTCCTCGGGATTGATCGAAATCTCGGCTCGAAGGGTTCGCTCCAGACCACTCGCGCTTCTCCACTGCTCACTGATGGCGATGCCATCTGTCGACCACTCACCTGGCAGGCTTGTCGATGTCTCAATGAGCATCCTTACATCGGATCGCGCCATCGATTCCTGATAACTCAGCGACATCGATCCCTCATCTCGCCGAAGCTCGCGGAGCACCGTCGACTGATCCGTCGCAGCTCCCATGGCATAGGCGACTAAATTTGGCGACCCATCGCCATTTGCATCATCATCAGCGGCTCCTTCCGTCCAGACATCGAAGCCTCCCGTATCGCCGACGCTTAGTTCAAAGCCTTGAGAAACCACCACCTCGGATGCAGTGAATCTCTCGATCAAAATCACGAACGATCCGTTCACCTCGGTATCAATCGTCCCTGAGATCAATCCTGTCAGCGGATCCAGAACGAGCCCGGATGGCAGACTCGCTGATGTCCCCAGACGGAAAGTCGCCGGAGCAGGAAGAACCAAACCGCTTTGATACTCAAACATCTCTCCCGCTCCGACAAGATAGCCCGGCCGATCGAGCAGGTTCACACCTTCGCTATAGGCAGTCGCACTTCCGCCCTTTCCGTCAGAGGCAGTCACCGCACAGCGCCAAATTTTCCCCGAGTTCGATGAGTTCGATGGCAGTATTTGCGAAGACTCCGTGACGACATCAGCAAAAACGATCCCATCATCGCTGGATTGCCACTTGTATTCAAAAGACAGCGGGTCGCCATCCGCATCCGTCGCCTCCACTTTCGAGACCCGAAGATCAAAATCATCGTAAGCCTGACCATGTGCATTGAGGTGGACGGCGGAGATCTCAGGGTCTGCGTTCCACTCAATGGGCGTGCCGTGGACGGTCAACTCGGCCGAGTTCAAGATACCGCCAGACAAATTTCCAAGACTGCTCCGATCCGCCACACGAAGCGTCCATACACCCGAGGCATCCTCACCCCAGTGCCTCACCGAACTAAACGTCCAATTGCTGAAATTATTATTGAGGTCGGTATGTACTTCGGACAAACGGCTGACCGTTCCCGAGGGAGAAGTCAGCTCGACTTCTAGGTTCCCGCGAGAAGTATGTGAGATGTTGACCTTCATGGTGACATGCTCGCACCGAAGCGCCGGCATGGTAAAGGTCCTCCAGATACCCGCACTCGTGCTTTCCGGGATCCTCATCGAAAGATTCGTGTGCGATTCACTCGCCGATCCTGCCTCTGTTAGATTCACCCAGCCATCCGCCATTGCCACAGCCGCGCTCGCATCGATCTTACCCGCGCCAAGCCGGGGGTGGAACCAAATACCGGCCCCGTTTGCGATCCATTCAGGATCATTCGGACGCAGGTGAGCCGCCGATCGGATGAGTATTTCCTGCACGTCACGCCAACCGAGATTCGGGTTTTTCTCGAGCATCAGGGCGATCACGCCTGAAACCAAAGCGGTTGAGGATGATGTTCCTTCAAAGTCGCTAGTATAGTCGCCCGGCACGTAACCATTGCCGCCAACTCGGTCAGTACTTGTCACCGATAGTGCCGAACCGCTGCCACTGGACGGAGCACACACCACAATGTTCGCCCCCCGCTCGCTGTAGGATGCCGGCTGTCCCAAGCTGTCGCTTGATCCCACTGCGATCGTATGAATCGAGTTGGCGTAGCCATCGTAGTTTGAATTGTCGCCAATTTCACCACCATTGCCCCCCGCCCAAACAATGATGGAACCCAGCCCTCCCCGGCCATTCGTCGTCGCGGATTCCAAGGCAGCCCGCGTCAAGGGACCGGGCTCTTCCAAACTGCCGCCGGTATCATTCGGTCCCCAACTGTTGCTCTTGATCTCGATCACGTCGTTTCGCCAAGCCATCGCCTGCGCCTCCTGAAGATCGGTCGTCGGACCGGCGATCAAGCGCAGCCCGACGATTGTGGCTGCGGGTGCCGCGCCACAGATACCCATGCCGTTTCCACCCCTAGCAGCGGCAACTCCCGCGCAGGCGGTCCCATGATTGTTGCCGACTTCTGCCGCTGGATCGAAGTCCTCGCCGTTCCAGTCCTTGCCATTCTCGGCATCAATATTCATCACCAAATCCGGATGACGGGTTTCGATCCCATCGTCGACGATCCCGATCCGCACGCCTTCTCCCCGAAGACCCGGACCGTCGGGGAAACCCCATAAGTTCGAGATATTCGCATCCGATCCCGCAATCGCCGACCCCGACCGCGCCAGATACCATTGCTCCGAAAAAAGCGGGTCGTTCGGGACACCACGTGGGATCTGTTGACGGGCGAGAAGCACGTCCACGGCAGAGACTCCGGGAAGCTTTCCCACCGACTCGACCACCGCAAGCGCCGCCAGCGGGTCTGCCGCCTCAGCAATCATCCAGCCCGGCGCAAAGTCCAATTCCTGCCCCGATCGCAAACCCAGCTTTCTCAGTCCGAGTTCAAGTTCCGCATCTTCGAACTTCACCCTTAACTCCCGAGTCACCATTCGCCTGACACCGTCCTTCTCAACCACAGGCAGCGCCCCATTTTTCTCAAGCAACATCCGCAGACTTGTCTCGTTCTCCGCCCGCTCGAAGTGGACATACCGTCCGCTCGCAGGATCACAGCCCTGATCAAAACACAGCTTCCAAAGCCCCTCCTCAGGTTCGACGGGAGCAGCAACTCGGGCGACAGCGCCCGCTAACAACTCCATCGGCGAAACGGCTTTCTCTTCTGAAGAAGCACACGGATCAAGATCGGCAGTCTCCACGCACAAGATCACCAAGACGATCAGCGCCACCAGCCGACCTGCGCTCTGCCTGATATTCATTACCCGATTTTATCTCCGTCGGCGAAGCGAACCAAGCATCGCCGCACTTAGCAAAAGCACCGGGAACGACGGCTCTGGTATGGGAAACCCGACGCCGATCGAAATTTCATCACCGACCCCAGTTCCCAAACCCTGCGGCACCGAGAAGGAAACGCGCGGGTTCGCTCCGGAAAGAGGAGCAAGACGGAGGAACGCGTAGCCCGATTCGCCGTCCGAGCTGGAACTCGTCGAAAGCGTCGACAAGGCTTCGCTCCAGACCAGCGGTTGCCTGTCGACCTTCACGCCATTCGACCAACCGATCATCTCAACCAGCGTGAACACGCCAGGATTTGAATCCGTCATGGCCGAGGCAATAACCGAGTCGGTAGCTCCACTTGCATCGGCGAACAATCCTCCGATTACGAAGATCAGTTCCGTGTTCGCCGGCACTGTCATGTCGATCCGATAATTGGCCGATCCCGACTGAGGAACGACTCGGACATTGAAAAGCGAAACCTGGGGAGTGCCAGCAACCGAATTTTCAAACGTCGGAGGCGAATCCCAACTTACGGAGGCCAGCTCACCCGAACTCGGATAGCCCGGGAATGAGAAACCCTCACCTGGCACCACCGCAAGGCTCGCAGAGACTGCGGCCCTGCCCGCGTCGTCGTTCAGGAAAAACGCCCCAGGCGTGGCACCCGGTGCCAATTGAAGCCAGTCAACGACAGTCGTCGCCGCCGACAGGCGCTCCATGCCCAAAGAGGCAATCGCCAATGGTCCGACAATCAGATGACGGGGAATGATTTTCATGGAATGAACTGAGATATTCATTTTGCTCACTGAGGTCGCTTGATGCTTTCAATGCGATAAAAATAGTCATCAGGCAAGCCAGCAGGATGGTACTCGAAGATATCGAAATCAATCGACTGAGTCTCAGCTCTACCATCGTCGTCTCCTTCCGCATCGACCGCAGCGCTGTAGTCCGTCTGTGGAATGGCCTGCCATGCGCCAGCGAGGTCAGCATTTCTCTGAAGACGCAGATCGACGAATGCCTCCGATCCAGTCCGACGATGCAGACTCATCCTGACGATCGCGAAGGGATCATTCCGTTCCGTCGAGAACCTGAGCGGCACCTGATCCTTCTGGAGAGGATTCGTCATCAGCGCCATTTCGTGGACGTTTTCACGTCCGTCCATATCAGGATCGGCGTCGAGGCCGAGAAGTTCCAGGTCATATCCATCCGGCAAGTCACCGAAGGCATCCGCCACCCAGGACCAGTAAAGGTCGTCGTCCTCGACACGGATGCGAATGGTCGAAGAAGCCGTCTTGCCGTTGGCCGTGGCGGTGACCGGCACCAGATAGATGCCACTGTTTGACCCCGATGGATTCCAACTCAGGGAACCGCTACCGTTACCTTGGTCCGCAAACGAGGCACCCGGAGTGCTGGCCAGAGTCGCCGCAAGCGAGATGGGATCCCCTTCAGGATCGCTCGCCTGCACGGTCAGTGAGTAGCTTGTCCCCTTCACCCATAGCACCACCGGCACACTCGTGAAGACTGGCGGCTGATCGAGCTCTTGAAGGGGCGGCACGGTGACGGAGAAACTCAACGAAGCACTCTGGGAAGGAGTGCCACTATCGGTGACGCGAACATTCAGCGAATACACAGCATCGGCCTGCTCGTTGGTCGGCGACCAAGTGATCACACCTGTCGTTGGATTAATTCCTGCACCCGCTGGTGCCCCTTCCAGCGAGTAGGTCATGGTCTGAAGCGGGAAGTCACGATCCGTCGCGTCCGCATCCACGATCAGCACGCCACCCGCATTGATTGTCTGGGAAGCGATCGGCTGGATGATTGGCGCGTCGTTGACGTCCTCAACCGTGATCGTGAATGCCTGGTTCGCCACAGCAGGAGGGACACCTCCATCCGTCGCCACCGCAACGACGCTGATCGTTTTTCCACCATCTCCTTCACCCGTGTTCCAAGAGATCGTTCCGGTTACAGGATCGATCACCACCCCGGTCTGGGCGGAGCCCACGGAGTAGCGGATATCGCCGCTATTCCCGTCCGGATCAGTCGCGCGCGCCACCAGCGAGAAGAACTTACCTTCCTCGATTGTCTGATTCGGAATCGGCGTGAAGACCGGAGGCTGATTGTTGTTCGCCGCCAGCGTCGTCGCCTCGGCCGTGGCTGACTTCGTTTCCTTGTTGCCCGCATTGTCGTAGGCAACCGAATAGAACGAATAGGTCTCACCCGGCGTTCCCGGGTAGATTGCTCCGGTCTCGCGGATTTTATCCTTCCAGAGAGTGAAGGGCCCACCGTTCGAGGAGACGTAGATATCATAAAAGGCCACTGCTTCATTATCGCTACCGCTCCAGAAGACCGGAATTTCCGCAGGGCTATCACCTGCAAAAGCGGTCACCGAGCTCGTCGGAGGCACGCTGTCCAGAGGACCGACGAGAGAGTAAGTCAGCGTGTAAACCCCAGCGCTATCGGTATCCGCCAAGTGGAGGATATGCTCATAGATCGGCCGGCGACCTTGGCCAATGAAGGTCCGGTCCGTTTGCCATGCGTTGAAGTCGAGAGGAAGCACCCGACCATCGGCACGAGTGACCCCGGTCAGGCGGTAGTCACCACCGGCCGGGTCCGGAAGGCGGATATAAGACCAACCGCTGAACGCACCGACATCGAGTTGGATGCTCAAATTCGTTGGGCTAAGCGTGCCGGTGAAGCTTCCGCTTTCCCTTACCGTCACCACATCGGTTCCACCGTCACTGTAGTGGACGGTATCCGGATAATCGTTCACGTCCGGCACATCGTTCACGAGGAAATCCGGAGCCGTATCAGCACCCGCCCGCTGGTCACGCACGACCCGGATCATTTCATGAATCTCCACATTCTGTAGCAGAGAGATCCGCGAATCACCGAGTCCGGTGACATGCTCGAAGGTCGCATTGTAGTCAATGAAGAGCCCCTGCAGCGTGGATGTCATCAGGAAGGTCGCAATCTTGCTCGCCCCTGGTGGCAGTTCACCGAACTCTGCCGTAAGAGACGGACTCAGATTCTGGCCATCGACCTCGGTGCCGATGATCTTGAAGTCCACGAAGAGACCCTTCTCGTTCTCCACGATTTTGGGTTGGCCTGAAATGATCTTCAGATCGCGGGCCGAACCAAAGCCGCTGTTTTCAACCAGCACCGCGAGTTTGTAAGGGATCGCCGGCTCGACGATATCGGTGAAGGGGTCATCGCTGTAAACATCGCGCTGATGGAAATACTTCAAGCTAAGCGAGGCATCCGGGCGCACCGTGATCGGCATATTTTCGACCGGGATATTGAAGGTCTGACCATCCTGGACGAAATGAATCACCCCACCGACAGTGTATTGTTTCTCCTCCGTCAAGGCCGCCGTATCGCGCGGGATCAGCGTCCACTGCACCGATCCGCTGGTGGAAACCGGCAACTCGCCGGTTCCATCAATGGCAGCAAGGTTACTGAGACGGCTGACCTGAATGTTGAAGAGATCCTCCGAAGGCTCACCAGAGGGATCACGGATTTGAAGATCAAATCCAATCTCCGTGACCGCCTCATCATCCCGCTCGTTTTCCAAGGTCAGCGTCGCTTCAAAGGCTGTCCGAGTGAGAACAAGATCTTGGCTGATCTCGATTTTCACTCGCGAGCAAACCCCGCCGCCGCCTTCGGCTACCGCCTTCTTGAACTCGTTGAGAGAATCGTTGGCTTCCTCCATCGGATCGGCAAACCCGCGTTCGCGGCTCCCATCATAGGCCGCAACCATCCGGTTCGACGCATCCTTCAAACGTGAATCAGGAATGAAATCGACGCTCTGTCCTTCTGGCACATCGGCCACTTCGAAGATCTCCTGATCTGCGTAAGCCAGCGTGCGGTTCCAGCGGGCGACAATCGCCTCAAGCTCTGCCTGTTGCGCCGAATCCAGTGCCGAGGCAAATGCGCCAAGGTCCGCCATCTCATCGGCGGAAACTCGGTAACTCTCGGCGCTATCTGCTTTAGTGAAAGCCGAAAAACGCTCAGCCCACAAAAGACCTTCCGGGCTTGAGGTGGCAACCACGCGGCTCTGAGTCCCGTAAATCACGCCGTAGTAGTCAAGCAGTGTCTCGGCACGCGAGATCGCGCCGGAAGTCTCGGAAGCATACTGCCGCGCATCCAATCCGAGAATGATTAGCCATGGCTCACCTAGCGGGAAAAACAACGGATTGGTGATGTCATCGCGACCACCCGCCGCAATTGGGGGAGAACCTCCGCCGCCTGCTCCGCCTGGGCCGCCCGGGCCAGGACCACCACAGCCCGAAAGTCCGTCGATGCACTGGACGATCGCAATGAGTTGCCCAACCACCGGTACCACCTTCCCCGCATCCCCGAGACAGCCCAATACGGCATTGACGCAATCCTTTACCGCTCCGCTTTGAGAACCACCCTTAAAGACGGCATTTGCTGAGCTTCCCACGCATTTTCCAGTGCCATAACCACAGCCGACCCCCGGAATGAATCCGATCACACACTCCAACAAGGCTTTCGCCACGCAGGGATCACAGATATCGAGCGACGGGAATGAAATCCCCGAACCACCTGAAGCCCCTGCTCCCCCTGGACTACCCCCGCCACGGTTGAAGTAACCACCGTGGAATCCGATGTAGCCCCCGCCACCGCTAGGCCCACCACCGCAATTACCAACCACTCCACTGACGGCAGCAGCCGCGCTCTTCGAGACCACTTGCGGACCGCAGGGATAAGAATACCGCAAGCTTCCCCCGGCACCACACGGCACACTGCTTCCGGCACGCGGCATTCTCACTGTCTGCATAGGCCCACCGTTTCTCACCGAACGACCGCCACCACTCTGCAACAACACGATATCCCCGTTTTCATCGAAAATCCCGACCCGCTGGATCGTCACCGGCACCACCAAGGAGCTCTTGGCTGGAATCGTGCCGACATTCTTCACCAACGGAGTAAACGTGTAGAAAGGATGCTCCGAGAAATCGAATACACCCTCATCCGCCGCGATCAGGCCTTGGTTGGTGATGGTCAGGTTGACCACCTTCGTCTGACCCAGCTCCGTCAGGTCTGCCACATCAATCCGCCCCGGAGAGATCGTCACCACGGGTGCGGGAACGTTTGTCTCAAAGGTCGTCTCGACGGTAATTCTATACGTGTCCTCAATTTCGACCTCCTCGACGGTCCATGAGTAATTCACCAATTGCTTGGAGATAAAGACTCGCAGGAAATTATCCGTCCCGGCATTGACATAAAAGTTATTATTATAGTTGTCGTGCCGCTCCGCCGTCACACTGATTTTATACCACCCCTCCATCAGACCCGGAAAGCTGACGGTTCCTGTCTCCGTGGTCGTCGCCTCGGCGATGCGTTCGGAAGTAATGGCATCACGCACGATCACCCGCGCACCCGCCAACTTGGGTGCCTCATCGGTGAAGTAGAAGAGCTCGTCCACCACATCCACGGTAAGATCACCCTCAAGATCAGTCACCACTCGGAACCGGTAAGGTACGCTCTTCGAGCCGCCGTTAGCTGCGTTCAGCGCTAGGTTACCGGTATAGAGCGTAAGCGGCACGTCGGAATCCGGGCTGAGCCGCAGAGAGACATCCGCCGACTGACCTGGCTCCAGCGAACTGATCGGATTGGCGGAAACCAGATTGATCCATGGAATATCAGGCAGCAGCACCTGGATCACCCCCGTGGCAAGCCCACCGGTATTGGTGATCTTGAAACTGACCGTGCTGTTTTCACCGCGCAGTGCCGAAGAATTAAGACTCGAAGGTTCAAGCGTCAGCACCGGCTTGAGAAGCGCGGCCCGGATATCCAGCGCGGCATCCATGGTCACCCCCTCCGCGACAGTGGCAGTGAGCTGGAATCGACCATTTCCCGAGAAACCGGCGGCAGCCGAAACCGTTAGTGGCACGACGACCTCGTCAAAAGCCGGGACAATCGTCTCGCTGAAATTCGGGGAAACGCTCAAGCCGGACGGCAGATCACCAACGACCACCGAAAGGCCTGTTAGGTCACGTGCATTCGGGTTCCGGATCACCGCATTGGCGATCACAGTCTCTCCCTCATCCAGCCGCACGACAGAAGGCGGATCAAAGCCCATCGTCAGGATTTCGAAGGTGTCCTGCTCAGGCGCGCTGGTAACACCCGGATGTGCCGCGCCGATGGTATAGATACCACCTTCATTTGGCAGTGGTCTGAAGGTCGCATTGAATTGTCCGGCGGAGTTGGTCACCGCAGAGATCACTCGTTGCGTGCCGCCCATTTCGATGTGGATATTCACCAACACCGCGGTGGCCGGCTGGCCGTTGGTTCTCGTCGCCGAACCCGTCAGCAGGATCGGAGTGTTCGTCGGGATCACCGTGGTCTCTGTAGAAACGGTCGCGGAGTATGCTGCCCTCACCTGCAGCGGTGTTAGAAGCACTGTCGTGTTGTTCGTTTCACTGATTTCCGCGATGTCGTTCGCCGGATCCACGGTCACAATCAGGTAGTAGTCCCCAACCTCACGCGGCGCGAAGATCGAAACACTTCTACCGTAGCCTGCTTCGCCAGTAATCGAACCCGACTGTTCAACTTGCCGGACCAAAATATCATCACCGCTCAGGCCAGTGTCCTTGGAGAGGAAAACCCGTTCGAAAAACGCCGCTCCAGTCGGCACCGGGCCGTAGTTCTCCACTCGGTAATCGACGCTGACCTGCGACTCCGTTAATACCGTGACAGGTGCAGAAAGCGATCGAGGCACGAGGTCCGGTTTGCTCTCGTCTGAGACAGAAATCCCAACGAGCGCGTCGGTAAATCCGGCAGCCGCGGCTCTCAATGTCACAGCGTTCGTGCCATTTCCACCGGAACTGGCAGAAGCAGAAACCGGGATGGAAATCTGAGTCACACCCGCCGGGAAATTCGCCGAGGCCGGCAAGTTCACCGTGGCACTTGGGTCTTGAGTCAGCGTCACACCAAGCGCCTGGGCCGGATCTCCGCCACTCCGGCGGAGTATCAGGTTCATCGAGGTCCCTTGGTTCAAAAGCGGCTTAGGTGCCGTGAAGGTGAGCGAAGGCCCATCGTCATCACGCACTTCAAGGGCGACCGGCCCGGCACTCGAAACTGCCGTTGTTTCCACCCGCACTTCCGCTCCAATTTGGGCAATCACGTTTCCATCGCTGACGTCGTTATCGGCGATGCCAGAGGTGAACATCACGCTCGTTTGCCCGCCGGGAATGGTGACGAACGGCGGAAGACTCACCTTTCCAGGTAGCGAGTTGGTTAGATAGACCCTCAACGCAAGTGATCGCGCATTCTCTAGGGTAACCCGTCCCGTCACTTGACCGGCATTTTCCTGAACCGAAGTCTCGTCCATCACGAGATCGATCATCGGATATGGGGAGTCGGCCAGGAAAAGCGAGGCGGTGGCACTCCGATACTCCGGAGCCTGAGCCGTCACCGTGATCATCGGAAGAAGCTGGATGATCGAATCAATCCGTGCTCTCAGCTGGAAGGTCGCGCTGGTGCTTCCGGCAGGAATCAAAACGGGCGGCACCGCCTCAATCCGGTCGGGCCGACTGTTAGAAACCTGGATCATCAGATCAGTGGCAATGGACGAAGGGATCGTCAGCGTTCCTGTGACGGACGAACCTTCCACCACCGTATTGGCATCAAAGCTGAGCCCGATCTGCGGGAATTCCCGCACGCGGGTCACACTAACTGTATTCGAGTCCGCGCTGGTTCCAGCACGATTTCGGGCGGTCGCCTTCAAGTTACTCGTTCCGGTTGGGAGCGAAGCCGTGAAGTTGAGCACTCCCGCACTCGACGTATAACCGGAGAAGACAAAAATACCGTCGCGGAGGACCCGGATGTTAGCATTCGCTTCCGCCTGAATACTGACCGCCACCGTCGGATCCTGAATCGAAATACCACTCGCCGGGGAGACGATCTGCGGCGCAGTCGGCACCGCAAGCTGGACGTTCACATCCTTCACCGACTCCGAAAAGATTCCGGACGTATCAAAGACCCGCGCAATGATCTGGTAAGCCCCATCGGAAACTCCCGCGATATTCCATTCCGCTGCGAGTCCGTTTGCAGGAAAGGTATCCGCGCCAATCAGGACACGCGAGGTCGATCCCGACAGCTGATAATAAAACTCGGCCTTCGTCACGCCCTGATTGTCGGTCGCTGTGGTCGAGAGGACGCCCTTCCTGACAAATGTCTCACCATCCGCGATAGCAACTCCATTCCACGCGAACTCAGTAATCAGAGGAGGTTGGGCATCGATCGTATAAGACGTGGCGGCCGTTCCGCTTGGGTTGAACCCGGCCTTGAACGCGCGTGCCCGGACCGTGCTTGTCGCAGCCACGGTGAAGGGCCCTGCATACGGAGTCGAACTCGTCGTAGGAATCGAATGATCAGTGGTATAGTAGATCGTCGCGGTCGGAGTCCCGGTCGAAATACTGACCTGCACCGCCGCATTGTAGGTGCCACTCGTCGGTGAAATCACCGGCGTGGAAACCGTCTGGTTGAATGGCGCGTTAGCAAACAGCTGGCTCTGCGGAATCACCGACTTCGGCTCACTGAAAGAGCTCCAGGAGAGAGCAACTGTGGCGAAACCAGTAGCCTCGCGGTAGTCCGCCTTGATATTATAAAGCTGCCCGGCTTGAAGGGCCACGGGCGCACTGACAACCTCGCGCCTCCCATTGGTCGAGAAGAAATCGAGGATCAGTTCGCCTTCATCATCGAATGACCCATTATTATCAAGATCGATCCAAAGACTAAATCCATCATCAATGAACGCACTGAAGACGTAATCCTCGCTGAAACGGGGAGTCATCTTGCCTGTCCAGCGCGCCGAGAAGGTATCTGCTGCGATCGCCGGATCCGGCGATCCCGATGAGAACTCGAAGTTGATATTCGGGTCGACCCTTGTCAACGAGGCTCCGGTGAAGTCGTCATTGTCGTAGTAAGTTGCAAGCAAGCCATCGCCACTCGATGGCGGCTGGCCAATCAAATAGGTCGCTTCGCTGAACTGGCTGGCATTGAAACCTTCGGCAAAGGCCCTTGCTCGAACCCTTGCCGAATTCGCCAGCGAGATCGGACCAGAGTAAAGAGCCGAAGTCTCATCCGGGGTCGTGCCGTCAAGAGTGTAGCGGATCTCAGCGCCTGCCGTGACCGACTGGAGAGTGACATCTACCCCACTCGGATAGAGCTGACTGGGGTCAGGAGAGAAAGCCACAGTTCCAGCGCTCGTGCTGGCAATTCCATAGCGCCCGGCAATACTCTGTTCAAAGGTTTCGCGCTCTAGATCACCAAGCGCCGTATTATAGAAAACAATCTCGGAAATGCCGCCTGAGAATGCCTCGTCACTTGGGTAATTGCTTTCTCCAATAAAATTCGTGGTCTTCAGAATCGCTGCCGGCAAGGCCAAGCCCGACACCTCAGCCTCAAGCGAGCCGTTGACAAAAATCTTGGCTACTCCGTCCGTCCCATGAGTCACCGTGAAGATGGTATTATTCAAGGGAAAAATCGAGCTAGGCGCATTCAGACCCACACTGTAGAGGAAATCGTTGGAGGTATTGGAACGACCGAAGAAGATTCTCGAATTGTTCGTTCCACGGCCGAGATCGAGGATCCGCTCCCACCTCCGGACCCCGGTGGAGCGCACGACGAACATCGCAGTAAGGCCTTCGCTGACGTCCGAGAATCCCTCTGGCAGTCTGAGGAAGTCATTGGTGCCGTCAAAGACCACCGAGGGCGCCCCGCCCACAAAAGTCGGCGAAAGCACTGGCTGCGAATCCACATTCGCTTGTTCAGCATCCGCACCTTTGCCCGAAAGATCCCGCCAACGAGAAATCGACGAAGCCCCTTCGGTGCCAATCCCTGCCCGAAGCCACAGCAAAAGATTGTGGCGCTGAGGTGGCGCAGGAATCGTCTCATCAATGAAAAAGGCGAAGTCTCCGATTTCGCCTGCATCGAAGCCAGCCCGATAGCCCCGCGCTTTCACCACGGTATCTGAGGAGACGACGAAGGGTGCCGTGTAGAGCGTCGAAGTTTCGTCGGGCTCACTCCCATCCAATGTATAGCGAATTTCCACCCCACTGAGTGGGTGGCTGAGCGACACCGTCTGGGCGTCGTTGAACAAGCCCCCCGCAGGTGATGCGATGGGTGGAAGCAGACTCTCGTTGGGAATCCGGTATCTTTCGGAAAGAGCCGCACTCAACTGCTGGCGCTCGCTTGGCACCAGCACCCGATCATAAATGATCAACTCAACAAGATCAGCATTTCCTGGCTGAAAATAGGTGCCTTCGCCACCGCCCAGAGCGACACGCCCAAGGTTGCCCACCAAATTAGGATTTTGGGTCAGGTCCTCTCCGTTGTAAAAATAGCGGGAGTAATCCACTTCCTGAAGCGCCATCGATACGGAGGGGACATTAGCCCGGATCTGCTGCTGAGTCACCCAGCCTTCCGCGTAGTAGCCCTGAGGACTCGAATGAAGACCGAGGAGGTAGTTCCCACCGCTGGCACTCTGAAGCAAGCGCCCTCCGGACCCGTTGCGTTTCTGATAGACCATCACCACTGTTGATGGCCGGTTGACTAGAAAATCTTCAGGCCCAAGTAAGCCGTCGTCCACCCCATCGAAACGAACCGCATCGAGACCAGGCTCGCTCACACCAGGCTCGCGGAACTTGAATCCCGCCGTCGCAAGATATCGATTATCCCCCACCCTCGTGCCGGGAATCGCCTCGCTGGTGGTGTTGTTTGCGCTGTAGCGACTGACACCCGGATAGGTGATGCCATTGTTAATATTCTCGTCGTAACGGTCGGCGGAGTCATAGAAGTTCGGAGCCGTGAAGCCGCGGCCTTCGATAAAATACCGACCGGGAACCAGAGTGATGGGCGCAGTGAGCGGCTTGTAGCGCATCCCACCGTTAAGCGTTCCTGGATTGGAGGAATCGAAACTGAGCGTCGCGAGAATTTCCTCGCTGGAATCATCCGTCGTCACATCAGGCGTCCCATTGTCATTCAAGCGGTGCAGGCGCGCCTCAAGCGTCCCCACAATGCCATCGGATGCGGAATCAAATACTCCGAGCTGAGTGATCTCCAACTCCCTTTCGACGATGAAGTCCGTGCCCAGCCATCCGGCCCAGCTACTTACGCCAGTTTGCCCCGCTGGAATCTCCAGCGCTGTTTGCTCGGAATCAGCAAAATCCATCACCGCCAGCTTCGGAGACTTCGACGAAAGATGCTGAATCACATCATGGCCATTCCCGGAAAGGTCACGCCAGCGGCGAATGCCGCCCGCATCATTGAATTCCAACCCGGTATCCGCTCGCAACCACATCGCTGGATCCGTCACAGGCAAAGGATGGGACGCCGCATCCCCGTAGAAAGCCTCCGTCAACTCACTGGCTGCCTGACCGCTCGCAAAAGCCACGGCCCTCACCCGCGTCCCGCGCGGGACGTTGAATGATGTGGCATAAAGAGCAGATCCCGCATCGGGTACACTCCCATCCGTGGTGTAGCGAATCTCCGCGCCAGCGGAAGCCGTTGAAATCGTCACCGCCACATCGCCCGTGCCATAACTGGAAAGTGGTAAAATTTCCGGCCGCGCCGCGCGCGGCATGGCGATGTTGTTGCGGGCGCTGAGAGTCGACTGCATCAACTCCAGCTCGCTCGCATCCAAAACCCGATCGAACACCACGACTTCCGAAATCCTCAAGGGAGCCGGGTCGTTATATCTTCCCTCTCCGCCACCAAGACTAAGGCGACCCGGCACCGCGCTTGCTGGTGACGAATTGAAAGTGACGTCTTCACCATTCAGGGAGGCACGGGTGAAATCCGCGCCATTGACCATTCCCGCAAGATAGGGACGGCCAGAATCAAAAGTGATCGATCGAATCGCCGAAGTGGCGGTAAAGCCATCCTTGCGGATATCCCATCCGCTTCCCGCCTCATTCTGCAGGACATAGCCAGCCTCGTCTTTCTGATATTCAAAGGCGACGAGCACCGTCGATGGCCGCCCGAAATCCATTCCGGCCACACCACGAAGACCGTCATCCACCCCATCGAATTCCACCGATGCCAGTGGGGCAATACTACCCGAAAGGGAAGCGACCCGGAAGTTCGCTGCTCCCGTGTAGTCGAGTTGACGGTTGTCGAGAGAGGAGGGCCAGCTACCCGCTGAGTTGCTATAGCGGGAGACACCAACAAACCGGAAGCGATCATCCTCATTCGCACGACTAAAATTCCCCTCGCGGTAGAGATCCGAGTCAAAATAGCCCCAAGCGAAAATCGTATAGGCCCCCGGCGAGAGGGAGAGAGGCGCTGCCAAAGCCTTAAAACGGGAAGTGCCCGAAAGCTCTCCCGGCTCCGCCGTGGTGAAGGACTGCTCCGCAAGCAATGCACCAGGCGAATCATCACTTGGAGTTTCTGGTGTGCCGCCGTCGTCGCGACTCCATAGTTGCACCGTGATCGTATTTGCGAAGCCGTCCCCCAAATGGTCAAAGGCCCCGAGATGCGTCACATCCAGAGCGCTGCTGACCACAAAGTCTTCACCCAGACTCCCCGCCCAAGTGGACGCCCCGCTGATGTTTTGGACAATAATCGCATCATTCGCGGCTCCTCCTAGCCCACTTTCGGTGAAGACCGGACGCTTGCTAGCAATCCCTTGAACCACGTGATTTCCATTGCCGCTGAGATCACTCCACTTTGATACCCCACCCTCAGAGTCGCGGACCAATCCACGATCCGCTCGTAGCCACATTGAAGCGCCCGCAACGGGAAGCTCGTCCGGACCACCTGATTCCCCGAAAAAGGCAGAAGAGATGTCGCCTCTCACCCCGCCGACAAAAGCAGCCGCCCTCACCTCCGTGCCTCGGCTCACGCTGAAAGCACTGGAATAGAGTGATGAGCCACCATCCGGATCGCTGCCATCCGTCGTGTAGCGGATTTCCGCACCCGGTATCGGCAGTTCCAAGGTGACTGATACCGCTCCACTGCCAAATCCGCCCGGCGGCGAAATCACCACTGGCGGAATCGGCACCGAAACACTGCGATAACGCTCAGTGAGATAAGTCTCCACTTCATAGCGCTCCGCAGCACTCAGCACCCGATCGAAAGCTATCACTTCCGCAATATCGCCGCGCATCGGATCGAGAACGAACTCATCTCCTCCACCCAGCGCCAGACTTCCGGGTGCCGGCGTTGTCCTACCCGGATCCTGGGTAAAGTCCTCGCCATTCAGGAAAAACCGAGTCTCGGTGGCGTCGAATGTCATTCCCGCGACCAAGGGCTGCGCTTTAGGCAGCGTCAGGTTTGCCACCCAGCCATCCGAGTAAGCACCATCGTATCGAATGAACCACCAGCCACCTGTTAGGTTCTGGACGGCGTAGCCGCTCTCAATCTGTTCGTAGGCGATGTAGACAGTTGACGGCCTGCTCAGACCAGCCGTCAGTGATTGGTAGAGACCGTCGTTCACTCCATCGAAGCTCACCGCCGCTTTTTCAGACGCCACCGCAGCCGTGCGTTGAAAAAGAAAATTTCCAGCCCCATTGTAGCGAAGCGGCTGAGCGTCGATGATGGTCGGCCAGACGCCGGGTGTCGTCACATAGCGTGATCCACCGGCAAAACTAATCCCCTCGTCCAACCAACTGGCTCCCGTTGCACTCAGATAAAAGTTGGAACCCGTATATCCCCAAGCAAGCACCGTATACTGGCCCGGCGGCAAGGTCAGCGGAGCCGCCAAGGGCTTGAAGCGGAATTGATCATCAAGCACTCCCGGGCTGGCCGAGTTGAACTCCACTTCACCAAGCAGCGATCCGGGCTGATCATCCTGCGGCGTCAACGGAGTTCCCCGATCGTCACGACTCCAGATCTGCACCGTAATCGTGCCACTAATCCCATCCCGCCGATGATCAAAGGCTCCGAGCTCCGAAATGATGATTTCCTCACTTACTTCGAAGTCGGCCCCAAGCGTTCCGGCATAGTTGACGTTGCCTATAGCATTCGCAGGCGTCTTGATCGCCACTCCACCTCCTTTTGGAAATGCCTCTGAAGCCAATGGTCTCAGATCCGAATTGGGCTGAATGAAATCCCCACCGCTGCCAGTAAGATCCTGCCACTTTACCACTCGCCCGTCGGCATCTGTCTCCACACCCAGATCAGCTCGCGACCACATCACGGCGTTAGCCACCGGCGGCGCGTCAGCTGTTAGATCGCCGTAGTACTGTGCCGCCACACCACTCGCCTCCCTTCCCGCCAAGAAAGCCCGGGCACGCACCTGGGTGCCACGAGGAACACTCAAGGCGGCCGAGTAAAGCGCCGACCCCGCATCCGGCTCACTGCCGTCCAAGGTGTAACGGATTTCCGCCCCTGAAGTCAGACTGCTCAGCGTCACAGTGACATTACCCGTCCCAAGATCACCAATCGGGGAGATATCCGGCGTCGCCACCGGTGCATTGAAAATCCCATACCGCTCTCCAAGATAGGCTTGGGTCTGCCGAAGTTCCGCCGGAGAAAGAGCCCGGTCATAGACAAGCAGCTCCGCGATGCGGACGGGCAGCACATCGATTGCTCTCCCCTCACCTCCCCCCAGAGCCAATCTTCCAGGTACCGCAGTCGTCAGATTCTGCGCCGTTTCCGAAGTCACGTCATCAAGTCCGTAGTAAGCCCGAGTTCCGTCTGCGGTATTCACCACTCCCGCCACCTGTGGCTTCTCCCACGGCTCAGTGAAGTTTCTTACCGCTTGGGAAACAAAAAATCCGTTGCTCCGAATCGACCATTGGCTGCCCGTTGTGTTTTGGACGATGTAGCCGGGGGCGTTGTCCTCCCGCTGATAGACGGCCAGCACCGTGCTCGGCCGCCCGATATCCAAGCCCTCCACTGCCAATAATCCATCATCCACCCCATCGAAAACCACCGCTGGCGAGGCAATTCTTGCCGAGGCGCTCAAGTCGTAGCGCATGTTGCCCGATCCCGCGTAGCGTCCGGTGGCAGAACCGACCACGTAGGGATAAAGGCCCGGTTCATTCTGCTGCGAATAGACGCCTTCCCCCGCCCAGCGGACACCCGGACCAGTTGGCCCGCGCGGACTGCTATTCGACACGAAATACCGATCACTCCCAACATATCCATTGGCAGTGAGCATGTAACTCCCGGGTGAAAGAGTGAGAGGAGCCGGCAGTTCTTTCCAACGCCAGACCTGATCAAGTGTTCCGGGGTCCGCCGCATCAAAAGTCAGCGTAGCAAGGATCGGACCCTCTCCATCATCCTGAGAACTCAGATCAGTACCACCGTCATCCCGACCCCGCACTTCCACCGTGATAGAACCAGTGAATCCATCACGGAGATGATCAAAGGCCGCCAAATGAGTCACCACAATTTCCTCATCCACAATAAACGGCGTGCCAAGAGTCCCACCCCAGGTCATATTTCCCGCCTGGCCATTTTCTAACAGGACCAAATCACCACCATTCTGCACGAAGCCATCCGCCTTGAGCGCCGGACGCTTCGCTTCCACGTCCTGGACAAAATGATGGTTGTTTCCCGATTGATCCTCCCATCTCTCAATACCACCCGAAGCATCGGTAATAATTCCCTGATCCGCCGTCAGCCAGACCTCGGGAGCCGCCACCGGAGGCGCCGCCGAACAGATTCCAGCGAAAAGAAGTACCGCTCCCAACTTGGCTACAGAAGAAATCCTCGATGAGCACATAATCTAAGTCCCACAAATATTTCCCTTAAAGGCAAGGATCTATTAGTTTAGGATCTGCAAATATTTCGGAAAGCCAAATCTAACAATATCGAAAAATCCGAGATCCCGTCGCACAGGGCATGGCGCAACTACGGAGTTAGTCATAAACTGATCAGCCACCGCCACCTCGCCCGAAGCCTTGATGCGACTTGAAAAAAGAGGCTCGCGCCTCTCCGCCCTTCACTTGAGCTCCGCCCACCGGCCCACCCGCTGAGTTCCGCCTCCACAAGACGCAATTCCACAAAGAATTTTCTTTAGATTTCATCCAAATTCACGCACGGAGCTGACGCATTTGCGACCGCGATCCAACAATTTTCCCCGCCACGGGTAAATTCCGATGCCTCCAGCAAAAGCCAATTCCGGGGAGAACCGCCTCCATTCACTTTATTCATGAACACCATCGTCACCGGTCTCCAATGGGGAGACGAAGGAAAAGGCAAAATCGTCGATTACCTCACTGAAACCGCCGACGTCGTCGTCCGCGGCCAGGGAGGCAACAACGCCGGCCATACCGTCATCGCGCGCGGCACCAAGTACGTCCTTCACCTGCTCCCTTCCGGTATCCTCTGGGATGGCAAAAAGAACTTCATCGGAAATGGCGTCGTCCTCGATCCCATCGGCCTCGTCGCCGAGATCGAGAAAGTCGAAGCCCAAGGCGTCTCGATCACTCCCGAAAAGCTCTTCATTTCCGATCGCTGCCACGTCGTGCTCCCCCTTCACAAGGAACTCGATGCCGCCCGCGAAGCCGCCCTTGGCGACCGCAAGATCGGCACCACCAAGCGCGGCATCGGCCCCGCCTACGCCGACAAAATCAACCGCGTCGGACTCCGCGTCGCCGACCTTCTCAACGAAGACTACTTCCGCGAAATGATCGCCCACCGCACCACCGAAGCGAACGAGGTGCTCGCAAAATATCATCTCCCCACCTTCAACGCCAAACAGCAGGCCGACCAAGTCCTCGCCGCCTTCGCGCGGCTCAAGCCGCACGTCACCAACACCATCCCCGCCCTTCACAAGGAGTGGAAGGCCGGCAAAACGATCCTTTTTGAAGGAGCCCAAGGCGGCCTGCTCGACATCGATTACGGCACCTACCCCTACGTTACCTCTTCAAATACCACGTCCGGCGGTTGCTGCACCGGCACCGGTCTCCCACCGACCGCCATCGATGAAGTCATCGGCGTCTGCAAGGCCTACACCACCCGCGTCGGCTCCGGTCCTTTCCCCTCCGTCGACGCAGGCCTTTCGCAATACCTCCACGACCTCGGCCGCGAATTTGGTGCCACCACCGGCCGCGCCCGCGGCTGTGGCTGGCTTGATGCCGTCCTTCTCCGCCTAGGCTGTATGGTCAACGGCACCACCGGACTCGCGGTCACCAACGTCGATGGCCTCGACAACTACGAGACCCTTCGGATTTGCGTCGCCTACGACATCGATGGCACCCACCACGAGTTCCCACCCGCCGACCGCCACGCCTGGGATCGTGCGAAACCGGTCTACGAAGAACTTCCCGGCTGGATGAGCGATACCACCGCCTGCACCAGCTACGAAGAACTTCCGGAGAACACCAAAGCTTACCTCCAGCGCCTCTCCGACCTCTGCGCAACCCCGATCAAATTCATCGGCGTCGGTCCCGACCGCACCCAGACACTCGTTCGTTAGTGCCAGAGGCTTCCAGCCTCATCGCCAAAAACTCATCAACCCTTCATCCGCCTTCCATAAGCTTCCCGACTACTAGCCCGGCCACCAGCCGAAAAGCCTCAGCCACCATCCTCCGTGCCCGAAACCCCGTCAGTCCCCAAACACATCGCCGTCATCATGGATGGCAATGGTCGCTGGGCGAAAGAGCGCGGCCTCCCCCGTCTGGAAGGCCATCGCGCCGGAGCGGAATCCGTTCGCGAATGCGTCGAAGCCTGCAAGCAACTCGGCATCGAGTATCTCACCCTCTACGCGTTCTCGTCGGAAAACTGGAACCGTCCGCCCTCTGAAGTTTCTGCTTTGATGACCTTGCTCGAACGCTTTCTCGATCAGAAAGCGAACGAGATGATGAAACAGGACGTCCGCCTCACAGCCATCGGCCACCTGGAGCGACTTCCGGAGAAAACCCGTGATAAACTCAACAAGGCCATCGAGCGCACCGCGCAAAACAAGTCCCTCACCCTCGTCCTCGCCCTTTCCTACGGATCGCGCGAGGAAATCACCGAAGCCGCCCGTTCATTGGTCAAAGACGCCAACGAAGGCCGCCTCGCTCCTGGCGACGTCACCGCCGAGCTTTTCGCCTCCCGCCTTTACACCCACGACATCCCCGACCCGGACCTCATGATCCGCACCTCGGGCGAAATGCGCGTCTCGAATTTCCTCCTCTGGCAGATCAGCTACGCAGAACTCGTCATCTTCAAGAAATTCTGGCCCGACTTCGGCCAATCCGACCTCTTTGAAGCCGTCGAAGAGTATTCCCGCCGCCACCGGCGATTCGGCGCACTCTAAGCCGACTTGGCGAAGTGGGGGATGAAGAGGGCGGTAGCGCCCTTCGCGGCGGTGGGCAATCTGCCAGTCGGCAGGGCTTCGGCGGGCGGATGCACAGTGAGGCGGCACTGGATAGCGCAGCCAAGCAGGTGCTGGGGCTGACTTTCATGGCGAGCCTGATCGACCATTTTCGGCCTCTTGGTTTCGCCCGAATCTTTTTCAAGACATCGCAAGGGATCAAGAGCCTCAAGACAAACGCCCGAAGCAAGAAGCGGTCTTGTTCATTTTTCGATTGTCAGTCATGCAACCCGGAGGTATCCAGCGCGCCCCGGAAACCAGTCAGGCTTCCAGGCGGGAAAAATGGCAGAGTAGCTCAGGGGTAGAGCAGAGGACTCATAAGCCTTTGGTCGGCGGTTCAAATCCGCCCTCTGCTACCATTTTCCCCTCAACGAGTTACGACGGTTTCAGCAGGTGAAACTTTTCTTGCGAAAAGTGAATCTTACTCACTTCTTGCTCGTTTTCGGCGTCCGTGCGTGACGGATAGTGACGCTCTGTGTCTCATCTGAGGGCTGCCCCCTCGCATTGCCCCTAATGTTTTCCAGCATTAGCCGCGTGCGCTAGAGGCTGGGGAGCGGCCAGATTCGAGCGATATTTCGGATACCCGCCGCCAGCGACGAGGAATCGAAGCTCCTCCGGACACCAAGCAAGGTCGCCTACCAATACCAAGAATGCGGAATGAAAGTGTGGGGCAAGCCGGACTTGTCGTTGATTTGCGGCGACTGTCACGCGATCAACGGCGAGATCGTATGTCTTGCTGCTGCCGCAAGCTACGGGTGAATCGGTTGGTTGCGGGACTTGAGGGCGGACCAAGAACATGGATCAGGCTCCGGAGGTCGTTGACGCCCCGGAGCCTGATCCCGCCTCTTGGCTGGTAGTTGAAGAGCTACTTCTCTTTGCGGACGCCCTTGAAGGGCTTGTCGTCGGACTTCCGATCCATGAATCGGCCTGTGTCCGCGTCACGTTTCGTCCAGTCGCCGGTCGCCGGGTTGAAAACCTGGCTCCGGTCACGAACGGCCCCCTTGCGGGCCCCATCTCCATACGGCTTGTTCTTGGCCATGATGTATTTGTCGTTTGTTTTTGGTTCAGGCGGCCCTTGCCATCCACCGGGATGGGCCAGGCCTTCAGTCCGTAATCCTTTGCCCAGAGAATCTCCCCGGTCTTTGAATCACGCCGCCACGGTCTGAAAATCACCGCGCCGCTGGGGCGCTTGCTTTTTGGTTTGTCGTTAGTCATGTTCTCGTTACCTCCTTTCAATGGGGAAGACGGTGATCCACAACAGACGGACAGCTACTTAGCTCGGGTGCCCACCCTGGCACCTGTTACGAATCGCCGTCTTCCGTCGCGGAGAGGATTGGAAGAATGGAAACGGAAATAAAGAACACCGAAGAAGACCTTTTACTCGCGATCGCTTGCTATGGCGGAAGTGAGTCGCGGCAGGAGCGTCAAGAAGGGGAGGCGGCCTTCAATTCGCTGATAGAACGACATCAGAAATCCCTGAACGAATACGTGGGAGCGTCAGTTCGGAAATATAGGACCTTCAACTTCGACCACGAGGAAATGTATTTCCGACTAGCGGAAAAAATCTGGAGGAATGCCGAACACTTCAAGCCGGGGTCCGCCGATCCCGAATTGATTCGAAGGAAGTTCCTAGCATGGGCGAGCACCATCAGGGAAAACCTCTTCAACGACGAAGTCGCCGCTATCAGGATCAATTTCGACAATCGTGATTTTGACGAAATCATCGCCGTCCTCCCCGAGGATCTCCAGAGAGAAGACCCCCTTTTAGGACAAGCTGCGATTCTCGCAAAGGCTCTTGCAACACTCTCTGAGCGGGATCAGGACATCCTTCGATCACTCGCGGAAAACGTGCGATTCGACGGCAAGGAATTGAGGTCCAATCCGGACGATCTTAAGGCCCTTGCAGCTCGCCTTGATGTTACGGTTCCAAGTCTCACCACAATGCGGAAGCGATCCATCGAGCGCCTCAAGGCGGCGGTGGAAGCCGTTGCCGCGACAACATGAACCAACTAGATGAAAACCACACAACATGAGCAACACATCCAAATTTCTCGGTGCACTCCGAGAAGCGTTTCAGGAACTGGACCGGATCAATGCTGAATCGGCGGACCTTGAGAATACGCACCTACCTACCCCCGTGCCACCGGCCACTCTCATGAAGAGAATCCGCGCCAACGAGGAACCACAGTCCGGTCCAGAAACCATTCCCTTCCGAGCAACCACCCGTCCGTCCCCAGCGATCCGTCTTGCCGCCCGAAAGGGTCGGGAAATCAGCCCGGAGACCCTCGATAAAATGAAAGAGAATCGCGGCGATTCCTGAGGATGACGAAACGTCTGCACGAATCCCGGAAACACGACTTGGTCGCCCTCGCCGAGGAAGTGGTGAATCATCACTCTCCGACGGCGGGGGCAACCGACTTGCTTCGGATCGCCGAAGAAAACGACATCAGCATTCATTTCGACCAATACGGGGAGGAGTTCGATGGGGTTCTGGAGTTCGCGAATGCCCGCTTTCATATTCACGTGAATCTAACGCGCTCCGGGAAACACGACTCTGAGCGCGCTCGATTCACCATCAGCCACGAGCTGGGCCATTTCTTCATCGATGAGCACCGGCAGGCCTTGATGGGAGGAGAGGCACCTCACGGCTCGAACTGCGGTCTTTTCGACGGTGCGGACTCCACGGAGGAACTGGAAGCTGACCTCTTCGCGGCGAATCTCCTCATGCCTCCGAGCCGTTTTCTCGCGGCTCTGCGCGTTCGGGAAACTCCCTTGACAGCAATCAAGAGGCTCGCGACGACTTTTCGCTCGTCGATCACGGCGACCGCGATTCACTACGCTTCGATCGGAGCGAACCGCTGCGCGATCATCCGCTGGAACCCCGATGGTTCGTACGGGTGGCCTCGTATCGGAAAAGGATATTTTGCGGACGGCTTCAGGAGGCCGCTCTACGCGGAAGGAGTCGAGCCGCTCAAGGATTCAGCCACGGGGATCGTAGTCGCTGGAATCGAATCCGAAGCCGATGCGGTTTCGACTACGGCGACGATGTTTTCGAACGTAGCAAGCGGTCAATCTAGACCCTATTCGAAAAGCCATTCGGGCAGGGTGATTTTCGAATTTTTAGTTGAAGCGGGCGGTCTGCAGAGGGTGCCGAGGGCTTGCGGGAGGTGCGCAGCGCCTTTCACTGGGAAAAATGGCCCAGCACCCTGACT
>CAZVMS010000152.1:0-10780 GCA_964628795.1 uncultured Haloferula sp.
GCATACCAGCCTGGGCTGAAGGCCCAGGTTGCAGACGAATCGAGAACTGAGGGCTGAAAGCCTGATCGATGCAGGGCGGGCTGGTCAGTCCCAAAGATATTTTTCATCGTAGGGGATCTTGAGCTTTTTCAGCAACGAGCGGTATTCATCTTGGAAACTCCGTTGGCGGTGATGTTCTTCCTGTCGGTCGATGTAGTCGGTGAGTTTCATCAACTGGGATGGGCTGACGGAAAAAGCGCCGTATCCCCGTTGCCAGGTGAAGTCGGTGAGTTGAGGTGATTGTTCCTTTGCCCATTTGGAAGAGGATGATTTGAGGGTCTCCACCAGTTTCGCCGTGGTCAGGGTGCGGGGGAGTTGCAGAGCGAGGTGGACGTGGTCCGAGACGCCGCCAGCGCGGTAGCATTCGCCTCCGAGGTTTCGAGCGGTTGTGGCGAGGTAGGCGTGGAGCTTCGGGGCAAGATCCGGAGTGATGAATGCTTGGCGGTCTTTGGTCGAAAAGATGATGTGGAGGACGATGTTTGATAGCGATTGCGGCATTGGGGGGAATATAGCGGTCGGAGCTGCATGTGCCAGGCTTTCAGCCCTCGGTGCTCAGGGCGGCGGGAAACCTAGGCCTTCAGCCTAGGCTGGTAGGGGGCAGGCCTTTGGCCCTGTTGATCGGGATGTTGTGATCATTCTCGGGGTGAGGATGACCGATGGCGGATGGTCGCGGATTTTCTCTCCCATTTCCCATTTCCCATTTCCCATTTCCCCTTCTCACATCCTGCTTCCTCGAAGTTTTTTCCTCGATCCCATGCCGCGGATGTGGGATGACCCGCCTGTCCCCTGATTCTTGGCCGCTTCATCAGGATCCTCGCGATCTTTCCTGAAGCGCCACCGAGACGAGAGGGGAGGCGTGTGTGCTGATTTTGATGAAAGTTCGCCGTTGCGGTGAGCGTCGTCTGAGGGCGTCCAGGCCGTGAAAATACGATTTTTGATAGTTTGAAAACGATGATGATAGGTTCTACAAATTCCGCGCAAACGCTTGATGCAGGCTTGTCCGTCGCACGATGGTTGTGCTTTTCCGCCGGTCTTGTGATCGCGGGTAACCTGCACGCGCAGGCACCTCCCCAATTTGACCCCACGACCGGCACCTTGCTTCCACCAGCAGCTCAGGACGAATCGGGGGATCCTCCGGCCGTTGAAGGGGCCGCTTCGGTGGGCAAACCTTTGGATCCCAACGCCGTCGAGCCCGGAGATCAAGCCGCCGACGACGCCCAGGGCCGGGTCAATTCCGAGCTTGATGCGGCTGCGACCTTGGGACAGGAGCCCCAAGGGATTGTCCGAATCTCAGGGATTCCCGTGGAAGGTGAATCGCTGGAGCCAATCCCCCTCGATGCCGACCCGGAAGCGAGCGATTTCAATGCCCTCTTCCCCGATGGCGAGGGCCCAACGATCGATTTTGAGGAGGAGGAGCCAGCAGTCTTGGGCCCGGGCAGAGCCGGCGGATTTGAAGGCCTTGGCTTCGCACCTCCGGGTGCCCTCGCGACCCCGATCCCGAGGGCACCCAACGGTTTCACGCCCTATGGCGTGGTCGCGATCCCCGGCACCGGCGAAATGCTCAAAGGTTTCGGCTTCGGAGTCAGCTTGTCCACGACCTACGACTCCAATGTGCAGCGTCGCTCGGGCGCGGGACTGTTGGGTGGCGGATCCGAGGATGATTTTATCGTCAACTCAGGGCTTGTGGCAAGCTACCGCAGCCCGGGGAGGACTTTCTGGTATTCAGCCGGTGGCAGCCTCGGCTACTCCCAGTATTTCAATAATTCCTCTTTCAGCGGCCTCAACTACGGGCTCAATGCAGCCGCCGGATACGAGGGCGCGAAACTCTCAGTGAATGCCAATTTGACGCTTTCCTTTGGTGGCGGTGGCGACCGCTACAATAACTCCTTCGCCAATCAGCTCAACGTCGGGCTGGCACTCGGCGCGAACTACACGATCAGCAGCAAGACATCGATCGACGCCAGTATTTCGACCGCTTTCCAAAATTCCGACGCCGCCGCGACTTCCTCGACTGGAGACTTGAGGATGTCTGCTGGGGCGCGCTGGAAGTATTCGCCGCTTCTCAGCTGGGGCCTGGGTCTTTCGTGGACGACCAGTGGAGGAGATGGGATCAATCAGCAGGACCGCCAGTCCTTCGGGCCCTACATCACGGCCAGTTACACCGTCACGAGAAAGGTTTCAATCAATGCAAATTTGGGGTTGGGAGTTGAGACCTACAGTGGTCAGGGCGGTTCGGAGATGGACTACAATTTCAGCCTCGGTGCCAATTATCGCGCCAACGAGCTCTGGGGCATGGACCTTTCCGTCATCGGAGGAACCTACGCCAACGGCTCCGCACTGGGTGGCTATCGCGATACCGTCGGTGCCAGACTGGGCTACAACCGCTCGATCGGACGCAACCAGCTCTCGCTGGGCCTGGGCTGGGAAACGAGCGAGCAGTTCAACCCGGGCGCGCTTGCGGGTGCCAACGCGGACGATAACTACCTGACTCTGGATGCCACCCTCTCCCGCCCCTTGCCTTCGATTCGTGGCAGCGGCTCGATCTTTTGCCGCTGGGAGGACCAGAATGGAAACGCAGCTTCAAGCTATGATAGCTATTCCGTAGGAGCGAGCATTTCGACTTCATTCTGAGCTGGCTTGAACTCTGCTGAGGATGAACGATCTTCGCCTCTCTCAGCCGCTTGCATGAAATTTGATCCCTCTCAAGCCTTGCCATCGGTTCAGATTTGAGTCATTCCAGCCCGCGATTGCTATGCCTTTCTTTAGTTTTTTCCTTCGTCCCTGTTGTTTCGTTCTGCTCTTCGCATGGATCACTTTCCCTTGTTTCGCGCAGGAAAGCGATGAGAACCAGGTGGTCAAGGACGACGGGCCGCGATTGAAGATGGATGATACCATTCGGATGTCCGTCTTTAAACAAGCGGATCTGACGACTTCTGCCACCATTTCGAAGTCAGGCGAGGTGGCCTTTCCTCTCATTGGGACCGTCAAACTGGCCGGGCTCACGGTGGCGGAAGCCACTGAGAAAGTCCGCAGTCTCTATGCCGCGAAATACCTGGTCGACCCCAGTGTGACCTTAGTCGTCGCCGGCTACGGGCGGGAAATGATTTCCGTGACCGGCGCGGTCCGCGGCCCCGGGCAGTTTACGCTTCCGGGAACCGGAAAGTTCGGACTTGCGGCCGCGATCGCCGCCGCCGGCGGTCTGGACGCCCGCGCCGATCGGAACCGGATCATCGTTTATCGGGCCAGTGGAGCCACTCAGACCTATGCGGAAAGCAGTCTGAAAACCGGGAGTTATATTCCCTTGTCAGCCGGCGATCGAGTCGTGGTCATGGACAGCCCGTTCTTGGATCAAAAAGTCTCGATCTTGGGGCAGGTCGGCAAGCCCGGACCGGTCGCCTTTCCATTGACCGGGAAGCTGGATATCATCTCCGCCATCGCCGGAGCCGGGGGCTTCACCCAGCTGGCGAATGCTAAAAAGGTTAGCATCAATCGCGGAGGGCGCATCATCCGCCTTGATGTCAAAGAGCTGAGCGAGTCCGGGAACGAACCGTACTACCTCCAACCCGACGACATCGTCACCGTTCCTGAGCGATTCTTCTAAAGACCGGTAACGATCTCAAGCTCTCTCTTTCTCACTCTCACGATCAACCATGCCACCATCAGACAAGCGCGACCTCTCGGACAGCTACGAGGACGAAGAAGAGGACTACGAGCCGTCGAGAGCAGGGAGCCAGGGAGGGGGAAAGCGCATCGCCCTCGCCCTGCTGGGCCGCTGGTACTGGATCGTTCTGGGCTTGATTCTAGGAACGCTTGGCTCGGCCTACTATCTCTCGAAGGCTCCAAAGATGTACTCTGCCACGAGTACTCTGCTGATGAAAACCCAGACTGCCACCGTGATGTCAAAGGATCAGGTCGAGGACATCGACTTGCGTAGCATCGAGGCGATGAATACCACCGCCGCTCGCATTGGTAGCTTGGATTTGCTCGAGCGAGTGGCCTCGCGTCAGGACGTCCGTGACCTCCCAGGTCTCGTTCCTCGACCGACGGATTGGCGTCCGAACTGGTGGAAGGAGCGCATGTCCGATGGGCCGGATACCGTCGCCGCCGCACCCCCTTCGGTCCCACCACCTCCTAGGCTTGGAGGCATGATTGGCAGTTGGCTGAGTATTTCGATCCGGAAATACACCCGTCTGCTCGATATCTCCGTGACCCACCCGGTCCCGGAGGTTTCCAAGGCCCTTGCCGATGCCATCGCGCGCGAGTATCTCGCCGAGATATCCAGTGATATTAGCGAAGGCCGCAGCAGCGCGATCGATCTGCTCGTGGAGCAATCGGAGGATGCCCGCGGCAAACTTCAAACCGCGAATAGCGCGCTCGCCAACTACTCGCGCGCCCTGGAAGTCCATCGCGCCCTCGACGCCCAAGAGACCGTGGTCGCCGATCTCCGGCGGGTCTATCTTCCTGCGCACCCAACGATGCAGGCTGCCGACTCGGAGCTTGAGCGACTCAAGACCCGTTTCCTCGCCGAGTTCCAACTCGCGACACAATCCCCTGTCGACAAAAAATACTGGGAAACCGCCAGCAAGTCCTTGCCCGACCCAAGTCTTGAGCCTGACGAGTTTCTCCGCGTCGCCCGCCAGCAGGTCTTGGCGCGGATTGGGGTGTTGCAGAGCGAAATCACCAGCCAGACCAGCGTCTTCAATATGATGCTTACCCGCATCGAGGAATCCAGCGTCAACCAGGAAGCGGAGGAATCCAGCGCAGAAGTCAGTAACCTCGCGCGGGTCCCCGGTGGTCCGTCCGGGCCCAATGCCAACAAGATCTATACCTCGGGAGCCGCCGGAGGCTTCGCCTTCGGGCTGGCGATCGCCTTTCTACTCGTCCGCCTCGACAACAAATACAACACCGTGGCTGAGATCACCGCGGATACGGGCCGCGCCGTGCTCGCCGCGATTGCGGACATCCAGCCACACCACTTGGCTGCCGCCGAGAAACAATACTTCAAAAAACACCCGGAAGAAGACTCTGATGTCTTCGATGACTGGGACCAACGCATTGTCTTCAGGCCCGGCACTTCGGCGACCAGCTACGCTGAAATGTACCGTGTCCTGCGCGCCTCGATTTCGCTGCTGGGTGACGAGCAGCAACGCAAGGTCACGCTCTTTACCAGTGCGCTACCCGGTGAGGGTAAGTCGTCAATCTCGATCAACTTCGCTCTCGCTGCTGCCAGCCAGAAGCGCAAAACCTTGCTTATTGACCTCGACTTGCGCAAGCCTTCGATTCACCGCTTCTTCGGGGTCTCTCGCAATCGGGAACCGGGGGGCATCACCGAATGCCTCGCTGGTATCATCCCGATTCGGGATGCCCTCATGACCGATGGTCCCGAGCCATTCCTTCACGTGATTGTCTCCGGGAAGCGAGCGCCGAATCCGGGTGAGCTTCTCGATACCACCCGCCTGAAAGCGATCCTTGATTGGGCCCGCCAGTATTACGACGTCATCGTTCTCGATACCGCGCCATTGCTCGCCGTGCCAGATACCCGGGGCATCACCAAGCTTGCTGACAACCTTTGTCTCGTGGTCCGCGCGGACTACTGCCCCAAGGGAGCCGTTCGGCGCGTCTTGGAAGTCATCGATGACGATCGAGCCCAGCTCGCGGGTCTCGTCTTCAATGGCTTCAAGGAACGCCGCCGCCTGATTGGCGAGAACTACTCCTACGGCTACTACCGGACCTCTCGCTACGGCCGTGCCTACCGCTACGGGTACGGCTCTTACGGTTCCTACGGGGCCTATGGTGCCGATGATGAAGACGAAGACGATACCCCCAACAAACGCCGCAAGCGGAAGAACAGAAAAAGGAAGAAGGTCTGAAGCTTGAAGAAGATCATGCCCGAAACCTGTCCTGCCTCCCGCCTCCTGCCTCTCTAGTTTTATTTGTTCGGAAATACTTGAACCAATGGCACTCATCAAGCTAACAAGTCGCCGTGACCCAAGCGTCTTCCTCCGCTACCGACCAGGCCGTGATCGCACTGATCGCAGGCTACTTCTGTCGGGTGGCGGAGACCGTCGGCTTACCCCGCTCCGTCGCCCAAATCTACAGCGCTCTCTTTGTCGCCGACGGCCCGGTCAGCTTTACCGAAGTCATTGATCGTGCGGCCCTTAGTAAAGCAAGTGCCTCCACCGGACTCAGACTTCTAGAGCGCATGAAAGCCGTTGAGAGGGTCATCGTCCCCGGTGAAAGAGCCACCTACTACCGGCCTGAGCTTTCGATGCGCCGTCTCGTCGGCGGCTTCCTCCAAGAATCGCTCGTCCCTGGCCTCGAAGCAGGTGGTCGCCTTCTTGATCGAGCCTCGGAAGCGGCTGACGAACAACTTTCCCCTTGTCTGAAGGAACGACTTTCCAGTCTCCATCGCTGGCATGATCTCACGGCAGACCTTCTGCCCACGCTGTCTTTGTTTGATGGAACAGAGATCCTAAAACGCTGACCCCTTGCTGCCTTTCGACTCTCTGCTTCTGACCGCCAAGTTCTGTTAATCCATATTCCATCTTCCCGACGGTCCCCGTTGGAAGAAGGAAGCTCATGATCCCCACTCCCGATGGTTTTCCTGTGAAACGCAGAAATCGACCAAGGGCGGCAGCGTCTCGTCGCGTTCAAGGCTTCGACATCACGCGATGTGCCTGATGGTGGATGGTGGGCGCGGAAAAAGCTGGCGCCTCACGCGATGACTGCAGCATGAGGTGGTCAGGCGTGAGGCCAAGAGATCCGAGTGGCGAGGGGGTAGTGGGTAAGCGCATGCTGAGGTCAGGTCTTGATCCGAGTGGCGAGGGGGTAGTGGGTGAGCGCATGCTGAGGTCAGGTCTTGAAGGGCCAAGGGCCTGTCGCATACCAGCCTGGGCTGAAGGCCCAGGTTGCAGATGCTTCTGGATTTGAGGGCTGAAAGCCTGATCGATGCGGGGCAGACTGGTCATTCCCAAAGATCCTTCTCATCGAAGGGAACCTTGAGCTTCTTCAACAACGATCGGTATTCATCTTGGAAACTCCGTTGACGGTGATGTTTTTATTGTCGGTCTCTGTTCAAGAAGATGATGTGGAGGACGATGTTTGATAGCGATTGTGGCATGGTGGGGGAAAGGGTGCGGTCTGAGATGCATCTGTCAGGCTTTCAGCCCTCCGTTTTGTGGGCGATTCGAAAAACCTAGGCCTTCAGCCTAGGCTGGTATGGGGAAGGCCTTTGGCCCTGTGTATGCTGAGATGCATCTGTCAGGCTTTCCGCCCTCCGTTTTCTGGGCGATTCGAAAAACCTAGGCCTTTAGCCTAGGCTGGTATGGGGTAGGCCTTTGGCCCTTTTCATTGAGATAGTCGCGTCGCGCAGAAGGCAGAAGGCAGAAGGCACGCGGCGCCGCATCAATTTCAGCTTTCAGAATTTCAGTTTTCAGCTTTTAATCAACAGGCCCGCGATCCGGGCGATGTCTTGATTCAGCTTGCTACGGCCTTAAATCAAGCATCGTCCGAGTTCGCAGGGGGCTCATCCGCCTCGGCAGGGGGAACTGGTTTGCTCCTTGGGAGTCGCTGCCTCCGCAGCCTTCTTCTTCGTGGTCAGACCACTGGCCCGCGCACTCTTCGCAATGAAGCCGATCGCGCGATACAGCGGACTGTCTGGTCCATGCTTCGGGTCTCCCCGCGCCGTGTCCACCACGGCCAGCATCTTCGCCCACAGCTCGGCATCGTGCGCATTGCGCATCCTACGGAGGCCCGTCAGTTCTGAACTAATTAGTGATTCAAGGCTCTAGCGTTGCGAAAATCTTTTCTGTCATTCCTAAATCGAGAGTCTGGTTCGCTTTTTAAAAAAACTTGACATCAACCCGATCCCAGTCTCATGGCGAGCTCGGGTTGACTCAAGAACTCGGAGAAAAAGTCAAAAGACCGCAAAAGCACCCAAAAGTCCTCAATTTTCATAACAGCTTAAGAAAAGCTAACTACCTTCTCCCAATGACCCTCGCCCAAGTTCTCCAACAAACCGCGCCGGTTTCTCTTCTGGCCCGGAAGGCGAAACGCTTGGGTCTCGGGACTCGCGATACTCAGATCGGACTCGCCGTCGCCAGAGGATGCCGACATTACCATTCGCCATCCGCGAACGCTACGGTGGATCCGGGTCATGATTCTCTAACGAATGAGGAACTCGCGATCCTGTTGATCTCCGGATCTCAGGAATACAATCTGACCGCGATTCGCTGCGCTGCCCAGACGATGCGCGCATCCGATGTTCGCCCCCAGCGACTTGCTTTCCTGGCGATTAAGGAAAAGTCCGAGCGACCGCTCCGCCATATTGCCTATGCTCGCTTGGAGCATGACGCTTCAGGTCGGCCATTCTGGCAAGCGGTATTGGATCGGCTAGGACAGGCCGGTCCGCGGCTGGAAAGTGATCTCCCTCACTGGAGCCGATTCGTCAGCATGCCGGGCTACCAAAGAGGGGAGCCATCGCCTCCCACCTGGCTAACTCCACGCCGGTGAATCACCCAGAAACGATTCTCCGAACCCTTGACCGACATTTGGTCCGACCCACCCGTCTGATTCCTTATGGTCGGGCTGCCGTTTCGCTTGGCTTCCATGATTCTCCTGTGGCATTCTCACCAAGATGATGAGGGTGGACCCCCAAGACCGAGAAGACATCCGCTTTCTGATCAGTCGGGAACCTTCTCTTGATCTTGAATCCTATCTCAGCCGTGCGGTGCTCCCGAGGATCCCGGAAATTCAAGAAGCCTTCGATCAAAACCGTCAATGGCTGTACCAGCTGAAACTCTGAGAGAAGATTTCTTAGGCATACAGCCCGGTTCATCGTTCCCGCGTAAAAGCCTCCGCCTCACGCGATGATTCTTATCTCCAATTTCCAATTTCCAATTTCCGCTTTCCGTCCTTGCCTCTGGATTCTTGCCTCTGGATTCTTGCCTCTAAATTCAGCTGTTAGACCCGAAAACTCCATCCCCCCAGAGGGGAAATGAGTTAACCAAGCCCCAAGCCCCAAGCACGCGACACCGTCGCACCAAGCTCGATTCAGCGGTTTCCTCTGGACTTGCGACAAGCGATTCATCGCGCCATATTGATCTCATGGGAATTTCATCGACCTTCACCGCCCGTATCCTGCGGGATGGGAAATGGTTCATTGCCCATTCGCCGGAGTTCCCCGAGGGTAATGGGCAGGGCTTGACCGAGGAGGAAGCCCTTCAGTCACTCCGCGAGTCCATCCTGCTGCTGCTGGAAGACCGTCGTGAGGATGCTGACGAATCTCCTGCTTTAGAAGCCGCCATCCTAGAAGGAGTGAGCTCTCCGCATCGGCCCTATGATGCTTCTGTCATGGACAGCATCCGCCGGAATGCACGCTCTCCGGCATGAGCTTGGAGATCTCCATCGCCCTGCGTGCTGAGCAGGATATGACCTTGCAGTACCGCTTGTATCTTGAAAACGCGGATCTCGAAGTAGCCGAGCGCTATCTGACTGCCGTGCATGACACCATCCTCCAAATCGCCGAACTCCCCGATCTGGGCGCGCGCCGTCGGTTTCTTGCCCCCGAACTCGCCCACATTCGGAGTGTTCATGGGAAAAAACCTTTCGACCGGCACTTGCTCTTCTACCTGGCCGAAAACTCGATTCGCATCGAACGGGTCATCCACGGTGCCCGGGACTTGCCGAATCGGCTCCTGGAGGATCCTCAAGGCTGACCAACTGCCTTCCTGATGCCTCACATTGAGCGCCAATACAAATTTGGAGGGCGACTTCCAGGGACTATCCGCGGTGGATCTCGAAGTTCTCTCCATCGCCAGCGAAACCAAAGCGGCTGTTCTTCTTGACGATCTGGCAGCCAGAAAAGCCGCTCGTCGCCTCGAATTGCCCTTACTTGGCACTCTTGGCTTTCTCGAACTCGCCGCGAAGAGGAAACTCCTATCTCTCCCCGAAGCCATCTCCAGGCTGCAACAAACCAATATCCGGATCTCCGAGGACCTATACAACGAAGTTCTGCTCCGCAATGGCTTCGGAAAATAGCACTTTCTGGAAGATGGGATATTGAAGATTGGATATGGGAGATTGGATATGGGAGATTGGATAGGGCACTTCTTCAACTTCCGGTTTCAGGTCTCAGCCCTCAGGTCTTTCTTCCACCTTCAGGTCCTCCTGCCTTTCCCTCAGGTTTCAGGTCTCAGCCCTCAGGTCTTTCTTCCACCTTCAGGTCTTTCTTCTACCTTCACAACTATGGACGAGCGAAAAGCAGCGATGAGGCGGCGGACGAAAGGGTTCGCGAGCCAAGTGGTTAGGTTCTTTATTGGACTCGACAAATCCAGGGAAGAAAACCGGGTCTTGGGCAGACAGCTTCTCCGCTCAGGAACATCAGTTGCCGCGAATTACCGGGAAGCCTCCCGTGCCCGGAGTGACGCCGAATTCATCGCGAAAATCGAGCTCTGCACTCAGGAAGCTGACGAAACTCAGCTATGGCTCGAACTTCTGCAAGACGACTGCGGCATCCCAGCAGATGTCATCGGCCCGATCTGGCAAGAAGCCGACGAGCTCATCGCAATTTTCACGACCATGGCGAAAAATACAAAGCAGAAGAAGGGCTGAAACCTGAAACCTGAAACCTGAAACCTGAAACCTGAAACCTGAAACCTGAAACCTGAAGCCTGAGAGCTGAGACTTGAAACCTGAGGGCTGAGACTTGAAACCTGAGGGCTGAGACTTGAAACCTGAGGGT
>CAZVMS010000153.1:0-12136 GCA_964628795.1 uncultured Haloferula sp.
TCAGGGTGCTGGGCCATTTTTCCCAGTGAAAGGCGCTGCGCACCTCCCGCAAGCCCTCGGCACCCTCTGCAGACCGCCCGCTTCAACTAAAAATTCGAAAATCACCCTGCCCGAATGGCTTTTCGAATAGGGTCTAGCCACTTGCTGAAATCATCTAGCGAGCACCAACAGATTGGGCTGTTCTGGCCAACTTCGGTTGAAAGGAGAAACTTTGTAAGAACGATTCCGAGAAGCTCGCCCGTGCTGTTTGTTCTTCTGGCCGCCTTCAGAATCAGTCCACCCGAAATGGCATTGGTATGGTCAATGCAGGATTGACTAAGATTTTTGATTTGCTCTGGAGTAGCGCTAGGAAGCATTGAGGATAGTCGCTGATTCAGGGATACTCTGAGCAATGCGTCATTGGCTTTGGATGAAATGATGAGGTTTCTACCACGGGAAATGCTTTGAATGTAGCGGATGACTTTGACCTGTTTTTCTTCGAGGAGTCTGCGGTCCAGCATCTCGTCCTGATTGACTACCCAAACTCCAAGCTGGTGACTGTCGTCGATGATCTGCTTTACAGACGCCTCGTCGATATCCAGATATTTGATTGGCAACATGATCTTGCCGTGTGGCCAGTGGGGCGCTTGATCCACTCCATTGATAGGAGTCGACATGGTTCTGATGTAGTGCCAACCGGCGATTGTTTGGTTCGGGCAGCAAAGTAAAATGCTTGCGTTATGATTTCCTGTCTTGAAGGGGATTTGCCTGTTCCATCGATGAGAGCGTAGCTCATCCGGTATTGATGTTTGCGTCTTGTAGTTGGATAGGTTCCAGGAAAGTTTAGCTTTGGATGAGAAGAGGTCCTTGCAATAGACGATGTCTGCGCGAGGGGCCTGATTCTTGCTGGGACGAGCTTTGACATCGATGAGAGCACTGATGTTGATTCTAATTTTTGACAAGAATCCGTCCGATTTCGCGTGTGGTTGTTCGGTCTCGGACTGAGCCACAAGATTCTTATAAACGTCTTGCAAGCTTCCGCCATTTTGATGGGTCAGGATCACCTCGCAATTCATGGGGAGCTCTCCCTTTTGAGCGCTTGATTGATTCCTCTTATCGAGTTGTTCAACAATTCGTCGCGGCATCTCCCGTGATTCGCAATTGTAGAGGATCAAGGAAAAGTTGTCCTTTTCGTGCGGTTGCAGCCTTACATATTCGGTAATCTCATCCAACACTGTGTTAACGCCTTCGGTGCAATTGTCGGTTGCCACCTTGGATCCCGTGTTGATATGTGGTTGTTCGTGCAATGTGTATGCCCCAATGCAGCTGGTCGCCGTGGTCAACATTGCTTCCAATTCATTCCATACGAGCGAAATTTCTGGATAGAGCGAGCCGGAGCCGGTTTCTTCAAGGTCTTCGAAGTGCAGTTTGCCGAGTGAACCGTCAGAGTAGCTTTGAGATTTTGAACCTAGAATTTTTTGGAGAGATCCAAGGATTTGGTCCTTGCGCCCTTTCCATGCTTCGAGTCGCAACGGGTGCCATGGACATATGATTGATACTGCTGGTCTCTTAGCATTTTCATCGATCTGCACCGAACCCACACACGAAATGGACTTGATAAGATACTTGCGAATGGACTCGTGGTTGAACGTGGTTACCGTGTCGAGAAGGTTGGTATATGCCGCTATCATTTTGGGCACATTTGCGAGATCCAGCGAATCTTTTTCGATATCTGCGACAAGGGGGGTATAGAGCGAATCGAATTCGTCGAACTTCGTCGCAAGTTGTTTGCGATCTGATTCTTTGAGGTTTCCCTTAGATTCTTGATCGTCGAGATAGTCTCTAATTCTTGATGCGACGGTCTCTATCTTGTTTTGTGCGGGTACGAAGCTCCCTTCGTTCCGAGCGCCGCAGGAAGCGTCGAAGGTATTGATTTCCGTGAGAGACAAGGGCATGGGTGTTCCTTTTTGTCCGACGGAATTATAGGCACCGCTGCATATGACAGTTGCCGATGAGTTCTTGATCGCCCTTTTTGCGATGAGCGCTTTGAGGTCGCCTCGTTCTTTCTTGAGAAGGCTGTCGCTTGCTAACTTCCAAACGAGTTGTTTCGAAGATAGCTGCCTCTCGTCTTTCCCGTCGAGTTCACACAGAATCACCCTAAACTCGAATCCGGACTTCCTGTTTTTGGCTGATCCACTAGTGGTCTTCTCTTTGTCGATCTTTTCGTTTTTGGCAAGGACATCTTCGGTGTAGTTCAGTAGCAACGAAACAGCCTCACCTCGTGATGTGAAGCGAATCAAATTCTTGGAGTGTTTATCCAATTTGCCATAGTTGCGCTCGAAATAGAGACAGAGATCCTTGTCGACGCCTTTGAAATCATTGATTCTAAATTGGCGGAGAGCTTCGATTCTGATGTATTTGTCTTTCGATTTTCCCGCGCCTTTCTGGAAGAGTTGGATGCAGCGGATGATTCCTCCAAGGAAATCGGAACATTCGATTTTCTTGCCATATACCCAGTCTTCCCAGTCTTTGTAGAGCTTGGGTTTGGCCTTCTCGATAGATTCGTGATACTTCTCGAAGAAATCTACATGTTCTTCGTGCAAGTTATTCTCCGTCCGGGTGGTGTTCTTTAGTCCTTCGAGAAGGCTCTTTTCCTCAGTAGTCGGCTGCTTGCCATCGTCCTCAAGCGCTTTCTCCGTTTCCTTGTGAAAAGCGCTTGCCGAGGTCTTTTTTTCTTTAACGAAGAGAGTCCTGACTTTGCTCCAGTCATGCTTAAAGAGAAGCGTTTCAGTGGCCTTTCCTCGACCATTCGCCTCGATGTATGCCGAGAAAGCGCCAAGAATTTCCGCCGGAAGTCTTTTCGGGTCGTCTTCGGGATGTTCCAGTTGAGTCGAATGGGACTTGGCAAGAATGTCGTTGTCGATTGGATTTAGATTACTGTCCCGCTTGTCCAGATAGTAGGAGTTCTTCCTGTGCTTCCTGATCTCATTGCTCCACTGGCTTGGCTGGGCAGGATTCTTCACGTTCTCAAAGCAGCTAACGTGGAGGGGGAGTCCAATGAGGGGGAGAAGGCGACCAGCTTCTGTTTTCAATGTACTGCTTTCGATAGCCGTGATGACCGCTTGGAGATATTCCGCGATGGCATGCAACGTGATGTCGCCTTCCTTTAGAAGAGCCTTGACCAAGGCTTCGACCTCCCTCCGTGAAGGGTCAGAAAGGCTAAAGGTTACTTTGCTGAGAAGGACCTCAGTCCAGATGCTACTTGCTGCATCGTCGTTTGTGAGGTCGTTCTTCGACAGCATGGATTTGTTTCCAAGCGATTCCCGAACGTCCGGCTCGTTGGAGCAGGTGATATCCACTTTTCCGTTCCTCTGGGCATTTCGGATTTTGACAGCAGAGTCTTTGGTCTGGAAAGAGGGATCAATGTCGGCTCCCTGGACGGTAAGTTCGGGGAATGCGATGCGAAGAGATTTGATTGTTGGCTTATCACTCAGAGCAGCCGTGATAAATCCCTTTAGTTCGTGTGGATTGAAATCACTCAGGACAAGAAACGCACCGTCGTGGTCTTCGTCAGACAGGACCGATTCTAGTCTGGCCTTCGTTATGGTGTAGGCGATTTCTCCGATTAGGAGGGAGATTGGATGGTCTGACATCGAAGGTGTGAAGGTGAGAGCTGAAAGTGGAGAGTTCCGGTAGTGTTACCTGTAGGGGTTCTCAACGTAAGCGCAGGCGTCGCTCAATCGGGTCGCTAGACCGAGAGCCGTGAGGCGTTTCGCAAAGCGCTCGTGGTTTTTCTGAAAGTGTGAGGCTTCCACGACATCGGCGGGCAGGCTGCGACTTGCGTGATCCGCAGTCACAATGATGTGGTATCGATCATAGAGGATATTCAGTAATTTGGACTCCTCCATTCGATCGGAGACGTTTGCCAGAACAAGGGCTCGGAGTAGCGCGTCGCTGGGGGCGTAGCGAATCCGATTGGTTCCCAGCTTTGTGCAAAGCCCTGCCGCCTTACCTAAACTTGCCTGGGCTTTGATGACATTGTTTCTGCAAGCTGCCTTTGCCTTGCTTGTGACCTCTTTCCGAAATTCGCCTACAGTTTTACCGGGTGGTAGCTCTTTCAGCGATAGCTCCGAATTGAGAAATTCTCTCAGCATGGATAATTTGACTTCCTCTGTTTCCTTCTCGTTCTCAAGCAAGTCGGTAAGTTCCTTGTTGGATTGAATTAGCCTATCAAGAAAGATGTCAACCGCGTCCAGGGATCTTTCTTCGTTCTCTCGTTTGCAGACGCCGGAGTATTTCCTGACAACATCCGACTTAGTATTCATGATCTCACACACGATTGGTGCGGCTCTTGCGGTTCCGCACCAATGATTCGAGGTCTCCAAGGCATAGAGGTAGACGTTGAACGCGATGAGGTATTTCATTACCTCGAAAACATCGTTCTCGGGAAATCCGAGCTTTAGAATGTTGATTAGATCGTGAGCCAATCGGTCGTAAGATGGATGAGAGCGATAAGGCAGGTAAGTGCCCCCAAGTTCCTCGTCGAACTGTTGGCTATCCGGCATGAGGGAGAGGATCAGATTGTCTTTTTGCGTATCGGGAGAGATATTGGCTGGCAAAAGTTGTGCTAGTTCGTTCCTGAGCGATTCGTCGGATCGTGAAAGCATTAGATAGGCGAGCTCTCCCGGCCTTGCGAAAAGCGTCCGGTCCCTTCCGAACTTGTCATCCGTTGGCACGTATAGCGCCGACGGTGCCATTGGATAGAGTAACTGATGTGACCATTTTTTGGTATTACCTGGTTGCATCACACTTCGCCTGACCAGTTTGACTCTAGTCACGAATTCCTGAAAGGTGGTGAACTTGGACTTGAGATAAGAAAAATCGTGAGGGTTCGAGGCTTTTGCAGACTGTTGGATATTTTTGAGCCATTGTTTCCAAGCATCTTCGCTAGCACCTTCGTATTTATCAGCTACTTGCTCCAACGTCGGATTCTGAAATAGGAGGATCCGCAATTCCTTGGCCTTGCGGGCGGCGTATTTGACGTCCTGCTTCGGCTCCGTCTTGTTGAAGAGTTCATTTTTCCTGAACATTCCTTCGGCCATATTTACGAATTCGCCGAGGAGCGCGTGCAGTGGTTGTTCCTTGAGTCTGTGGCCCCAGATAGCCTCTGGAACCCAAATGTCGCTATCTCTCCCAAAACCCCAGGGTTCGATGTTGCCGTCTCGTGTGATGAATGCGCTCATGGTCGAAATCTCTATCGTAGGCTAATTCGGGTTTCTTGGATTGAACCAACGTGGTCTAGATCCATCAGAAGCATGAACTTTGGATTCGGCTTAAGCCTCAGTGTATGGATCGCTTTTTGTTTCAGAGCCTGGAAGTTGGAGTAAATTTCTGACGAGAAGCTCATAGGCATTGCTCCTTTGGCGACACGCATCAAAAATTCGAAGCGCAGCATTGTGAGTTCGAAAGCAAATTCCTCGTTTCCACAACGCAATACGAATTCGGGCTTTGAGTCGATATTCCTCGCTCTAACCTGAATGTGTGAGTCGGAATAAGAGTCAATTTTTTTGATGAGTAGGTCGCTAATTGGTGAAGTAGTGGTATCGAGCCCGGTAGATATGTGTATGCATTCCAAATCATCGCGCACTAGCAAGCCGGTCCATACTCTGTTGAGTCCCGCAATTAGTTTGAGCTGGTCCTCTTCTTTGATCTCATCTCTGTTTTCGACGGGAGCGAGGATTTTGGAGATAAAGTGGCCGGCATGGTGGAATATGCAGGTGACCCATAGATTGTAGAGTTCGAATTGCTCAGGCGAGGCGTGAACGAAAATCCGCTTTCGTTCATCGCTAAGCAATTCCCGGAATTTCTCAATTTCAGTGTCCTCAGAGACTTCTCCTTTGAGGTATTTTGAAAGATATTCGGGTAACTCGGGATTACGCTGATCGAATGGATCCTTTCCAAGGAGGTCGTCATGCGCTTGCTGGAAATCCGGATGCTCTTTTCCGAAAATTATCAATTGGTCGATGTCGTTGGTTGTTTCTTCGCCGACTCTGAGATTGCCGAGAAACTCAAACAGAACGCGCTTCTTGCGTTCGGCAGGTTTGAAATTCATGCCGAACAGGTTCTTGTGGAGCGCCGCCTTGTAGCGGCCGTCTTTGTTGAATCTTCTTTCGGCTTCAACTCCAGGTTTAACGAGTTGATTTGGAAAGTCCGGATGTCCTAGTAGGACATTGACTAGAAGCATGATGATTGAGCGAGTCGGAAGGTGATAACCTGACGCGTCTGCGACTCTGGCAAGACTGATCAATCGGTCGCGAACGGCCTCGGTTTTGAGTAGGTGGTAATTCGCGACAATCGAAGAATTCGGCCCGAAAAGAGCGGTGTCTTTTTCGTCTTCAATACATGCCCACTCGGGTCTGGAGAGTATCCCACCGAGGCACATCTCCATCAGTTTGTGGCTAGGAACGGATGATAGGTTTACCACTTCGAGGTTGGGATGGCTCGTGGAGTTTGGACGGTTGGAGCTGTGCATCTGAAGCAGTTCGTCGAAAAATGCCCGCAAATCGGAAGAGCAGTCGGCAGGCAGTGCTCTGACGGTTTCGTGGAGTTGTCCGTCGTTGACCGCGATCATGAATGGGGTTCCTCCCTTACCGGCGGCATACTGTGCAGCCTTTTCCAGCAGGTGGACCTGATCCTGCATCAGGGTGGAGTCGTCGCTTTTGTGACGCCATGCGGTCACATCATAGATGACCGTCATTTCACCTCCGCCATATTCCGGGAGGATTTGAAATGTCTCGATGCTTTGAGATGTGCAGGCCGGGTCAGCGGGTTGGCCTGACATAGTCTCCACTAAGTTTAGACAAACAGTGGTTTTCCCGTCTCCAGCGGTTCCTAAAACGATAGCCACCTTTTTGCTCTCTTTGTTCGCGAAGAGCTTCTTGATCGTTTCCTCCATCGGGTGGGTGAACGAGAGTCGTTCGATTCCAAGTTTGGCGGAGAAGCTGGCGATGTTTTCTGCCTCTTGTGAATTTCCTTCCGGTAGTGGGCCATAGGCACGAAGGAACTTTATCCACTTTTCTCCATTGGTGTGGCTGGGCATCTTGTTTGTATTAAAATGTTTACAGGTGGCAAATCAGGCAACCGGTGGACGGAGCTTCATTGGTTTCCAATCCAGCGAGAGTGGTAACCAAGGGGAGATTCTTGCGGCTTTGGGTGGCTCGGGCCTGTTGAATTTCCCATTTTTCGAGGATTTCGGCCATGCGTTCGGGGCGTTCCAGTTCGGCGAGTGATTCATTTTGGCACCAGTAGAAAATGTTTCCATTCACGCGATTTGGTTTTTCGTAGGCCTTCGCTTCGTCATATAGCTCGGGGTATCTTTGCTTCAGACGCACCCACTCGATCTTCTGCTGATAGAAGCAGAAGAAGCAGCCGCTTCGTGTGCGCCCCCATTCGGTATATGGGGGCATCCCGATGCCTGAATCCTGAAGGATACGTTGGACCCCCTCATAATCGATCCCGTCATCACGGAAGGGGAAGACGGCTTGGATATTTGGCTTGTGGCTGATGTAGCCAACGCGTGCTTCGTCAGCGCGGATGCCAACGTAATTAATGCATGGGTCCTCGCCAATGTAGTCCTCGAACGGCTTGAGTTTCATCATCCGCGTGCACCATCTGCGATGATTGGACGGAAGCATGCCGCCGTACTGTCGGAGTAAGTCATCGAAAGTTGTCCCGTAAGTCGTCTTCACGATCTTTTGACCAAGGTAGTCCTCCAGTCTGTCGAGATATTCGTAAGTGTCTGGTAGCTCTTTGTAGGTGTCGTGAAAGATGTATTCCATTCCTTCAACTTTCCCGCGCATGTGAATCGCAAGGGCGGCGGAGTCCTTGCCACCGGACAGACTCAGAATGTGGCGGACCGGCTTGTCGTTTTTTTGGAGAGGTGGTGACATGATCAGGAGTGGCTTTCGAGATGCGCCCATAGGGCCTTGGCTGTCGCACCTAGACCCGCTCGGCCGTGTTTGCGAATGAGTTCTGTGATTTCCGATTCGAGCTTCTTAACCGTCGCATCCTCGGTGGCATTCCAATGAAGGAGTTCACCATGTTCGCTGCCGTCGGGCCGAGTAAGCATTAGGCGGACGACCCTCTCAGGATCACCATCTACTCCCTTCCGAGTTATGTCGGCTTGGGCAGCTTCGGCTCGAAGCATTCTCTTGGCGAGCTGATGCAGGCGTTGGTCGAATACGTCTTCATCGGAATCGTTCCATCGAACCGATGATTTCTTGGCCAGATGGTTGGCGAGAGATTCGAGCCATTTTCGATAGTCTAGTTCTTTGTCGCCTAGGCGTAGGACAAATGAACGGAGGTCGGTTTCGGCGAGGCTCTTGGCGATTGCGCCGGTCCGTCCAATTAGTTCATTGCGGAAATCCGTTACGTCACTCGTAGTATCAAAGGCATCTGTGATACAGGCGGCAAGTCTAGCTAACAGCGCGTCGTAGCTGCCACGAATTTCACCGATCAAGGAGGCGATCTTCGATCCGAGTTTTTCGCCCTGATGTGGTTCAATTCCGGCTGCTGCGGGAATCTCTTCGAAAATGAGGGCCGCCGGGTCTCGGGCGGTGAGGAGTGCTTGACGGAAAGCCTTTGCTTCTGAACTCAGCTTTTTCGTGTTTCGACAATATTCCGGAACGGAGGAAACGAATTGCATTAACGGTTGAACCACGTCCAAGACCTGAGGCTGAGTTCGTTCAGGCAAGTTGAAAACTCCGGCGATGGCATCAAATACTTCAAGTCTAACACCTTCAATGGCGCATCGTTGTAGCTCGAAGTGTTCTGGCTCTTTTATAAGGCGCTGCATGCTGTCGCCATCTAGCCCGTGAATGTAGGTTGCATCCTCGTAAACGGCTGTCTGTCGTGATCGGGCCGCGAGATAGAGAGAAAGTATTAGTGGGATTAGTCCGTCGCGTGCTCCAACTGGTTCGGCTCGCAGGACATTGAGAATTTCGGGTGCTTTGACGCGTTTGCCGTCGTTGGCTTCTAGTACGTCTTCGATTGCCTTGAAGGCCGGAGCGAGGTGACATGTATCGACCTTTCCAGAAGGGATCACGAACTTCCATCTACCGCTATTGTCTTCGTCGGGCACATGCAGGTTTCCAGCCTTCAATACTGACAGATAGATTGCCATCTCCGGGGGATTCTTGGCATCGTCCATACCGAGAAATTCTACTGAAGAATGAGTCGATATCGCGTCGATAAGCGCCGTTCGGGCTCTGGAACCCGCCGAGCTGGTAATACGACGGTTGATCAGTTCATTGGTGACAATTGGACATTGTTTGTAAATCTGACTGGAAATCTGCGAAAGCTTGCTGCTCAGACCATCTGGTTCGAGCCTGTCAGGCTTGCCGGATCTGAACCAAGAAACGTGGTCCGGATTGGTGTTCCAACCTAGGAGGCGATCAATCTGTTCGTTGAGCTTCGCCCTAGCGTTACGGATTTGTCCGCGAAGCTCGCGACGGGCGTATTCGTCCGAGCCAAGTTCTTTGACGGTCCGTTGGACATGTTCCCATGCTTGGAGGTCACGAGCGATTCCGAGTAGTTCGAGCGGTGGACGGGTGAGTCCAATTAATACAGAAGGTCCGGGATGTTTTTTGCGGTTTCCCATCATCTCCACCACTTCTTGATACTCACGTTCGTTGGCGGGTAAGAAGATCGCGACATAGCCGTCGGCATCGCCCATCTGAGCTTTGCCACCGGATTTCAGGAAGTCCGAGTAGTCAGCAGCCGGATGAAACTGCAATTCGAAATGCCGGAGATTGCCGGTCTCAATATAGTGACGCCTTGCGACGATTTGCCTCGGCTCTAGAAGCGAGCTGATCATGCGCATCGGCTTCGCCGGCTCACCAAGTTGGTTTCGAGCTTCTTCGAATGCGTCGTCCAGGTGAACACTGGTGTGAGGCCATAGTGCGTAGCCTCGAACGGATCCTCGTTCAAAAATCAAGTGTCTGCCCTTGAGCTTGGCAATTAGTTTTTCAATTGAAGACTGTGTCGCTCGGTCGTTGTTGCCGAGTGCTTCAATCAACAGCTCATGGGTGGCCAGCATTGAGTCGTCTTCAATCAGGTTGAGGATGCCAATAGCTTTAAGTATGTTTGCTTCTGCCGCATCTTCTCCTTGTTGAACAACGGACTCGATGATTCGCCAGTGAGTCGCTCGCCCGTTTGTCATCGTGTGAGCGATGTTTCCTCGGACATAGTTGTATAGGTCGGCGAGCGAGAACGAGCGTGCTTTATCGATCTCAAGTCTGGCGACATCCTGCAATGCCGATGGTTCGTGTCCTGCGAGGAAACCGAATAGGGATCGTTCATTCTGGCCGAACCTTCGAAGGATATTGACCAACGGGGGTAGGACAGTTGGGTGCAGCGGGAAGATTGAGGGAGCGAGCGCAATTAGACTGTCGGCTGGTGCGCTACCGTAGTATCCGGCATCAACGGCCCATCGCATACCTTTGCGTTGACGGTCGAGAAATGTCTTTGGCACTGCTGATGTATCGAGCCCGAGTGCTGCTCCGCAGAGTTGGACTGTTTGCTCAAAAGGATGATGGTAGTGGATTTCTTCGAACCTGCCCGCGACTTTGTCCCATTCCTTCCGTGAATTGGTGTCAAGGTCGGCGGTATAAGAGCTGATCCCCATGTGGAGGATGGCAAGGACTACGAACGGGGTGTCCTTGCTTCGGGTGGCTAGCTCTGCGAGGCGCTGCAAGACGTAAACATCGGCGCTGGCAGGGTTCATCATCGCCTGCTCCAAGTTTTTTCCAAGCTCGTCGAGGACAAGGAAGATGCCGGGTGACTTCTTCAGCGCGGATTTGACCAACTCGATTAGGTCGGAGTCGCTTTGAGGAACCGGCTCTTTCTTCATTCCAGGGGCCTGTGCGATGATCGCATTGCCTATCGTCCGGTGAAGTGGCTCGCGTTCTCCGGTCACGATGACGGGTTGCAACCGCAATTTGTTGGAAAGCCGCAATGCGGGAGGAAGCTCGTTGGCTTTGCCAGAGACGGCCTTTGCCAATGCCAGCGCGAAACCGGATTTGCCTGACCCGTAGTCACCAGTTAGACGCCATGCCCGCTGCGTGCTGCCCGCTTCGAATGCAGCTCCAATGCGCTCAAACGACTGAATGACGAAATCTGTGCCGATGTAGCCCGATGTCGATTGCGGGTCGTCAAGGTCCAGCTCGATCTGGACTGACCGACGGAACCGAGGATTGAAACGCATTAGGTCGGAAACGCTTTTGCCATCTCGCTTGGCCTTGCCCTGTTGGCTTTTAGGTGATCGGGGCATGGTCTTCATGGGTGGTAGATGGCTCTTAGTGTCGTTTTTGGACGGCGCTTGGTGCTGCGGCTGACTGTCCTTTGCTGACGCGTTTCGGAGGTTTTAAATTCCTTAGGAAACGAGCTGGCGAGGGTGGTCAGCATTTCGTGGACGGCGGTCTCAGGGAGACGGAAACAGCGGCCAGGAGAATTCTCTTCGGTCGTGATCTGTCGAACGGTCAAAGTTTCCTCGTCTGGATACTTTACGGACCACCATTCGTGCAGGCAGTGACGAAAGGTCTCCTTGGTGAGGGTGGGCTTGGCAGCATTGTTTACCCTGTAAACGGTTTCGCGTTTTCCATTGAGCATCTTACGTTCGCCGCTCTCGTTGATCAGACCGAGTGTGGTCAGGGGCGAGTCAAGAGCGTCTTCGGGAGTGCTGCGTGCTCCTTTCGCAGTGCCCGCGACGTAGGTCTTTACGAAGATCTCAAAGTGTTGGCGGAGCGTTGCGAACGATAGTTCCTTGCCAGTAGAGCGAGAGAGCGGCCCAGCCGTGTAACGTTCGATTGTGGTGGAAGGGGTGAGTTCGTCGTCCGACAGGAGATTGGCGTAATAGTGCCAAGCGTATGGGCGACGAAGTCGGTCTTCCTCTTTCCATCCCTGGCAAAGATTCCAGTGAAGCAGCCAAAGCGTCTGCGTATTCTCCAAGAATGGGTCGAAACCCAGAAGTGTTCGGCATGATGGCTGCTGAAAATGCGGTGAAGTCGTGAAAAAGCCCGCGATTATATGGAGGGAGGACACGACACGCGGTTTTGACACAGTGGCTCCGGGCGGCGGCGTGGCATCAGGACACGCGTCG
>CAZVMS010000154.1:0-4774 GCA_964628795.1 uncultured Haloferula sp.
GATAGAAATGATCGCCGAGAAAGTGATCCATTTCAGACCCTTCCGGCACGAGCCCAGGGCAAAGAAGAAACGACCGAAACCCTTCAGTTACCTGACCAAACCGAGGGCGGAATACAAAGAAACGCCCCATCGCGGAAAACCTCGAGCTATCGCTTAAAACCGCGCCATTCTGGCCTGACCTCTATTCGTTCTCGGAAGTTAATTTTCTGATTTCGTCCTCACTCAGTAGCGACCATTTCTCACCAGGAGGCAGCATCTGGTTAGACAAAGATTGAACGGTGATGTTAGCAAGCTCGTCGACTTCAATCACTACCACTTGCCTTCCATCACGCTCGATTAAAGCACGTGCACTGCGTTCAATATCCGTCCAATCGTATTCACGACCGATAATCTTGGCAACAATCGTTGCATTGTCATATTCCGATATCCGTATTACCCCCTCATCGACAACTATTGTTCGCAAAGCCAAAAACTCACCAAGTACGTCTGTTTCACCACGGCATCCCAAGACAAGAAAGCCTATCGATATAACCAACAAGAAATCAAAGATCTTCATTTTTTAATGCTCTCCGGGGATATGCCTAATTCTAATCACATTAGTTACCCCCGCATTATTTTCCCATTCGTTGCTTTTTTTATCACAACAACAGCAAAAGTTTGCTGTCACTGTAGTATCATGGCCAAAATACGAACCGAGAAATACCGGACCGAGGGAAAAACCCTTCTTTCTGACTACACCAGCACGAAATTGTTCAGTTAGACACTTTCCCTCCTTTCCTTCTGGGCAGTCGGATACTGTTCCTTCAGTTGTTGGCAGCGCTGAAATTTTCCAACCATCCTTCAAGGCCAACGAGGCACCGACTGTTCCAGCCGCTTTGAAAGATTTTACTACCCAAGACTTATCAGATTCATCGCCCATGTCGTAACTCGACCCCGGCCCACCTGAGTAAGACTGGAAATATCTCCCTTCAAACGAAGAGACAGATACATCGGGGTTTTCTCCATCGCAGCTCCAAGAGCCCTGATACCTCCAAGACAGTTCGTGGAAAACCTTTCCGCTATATGGTGTAGTAACGAATCCAGTCCCTTGGGTCTTTTCCCATGAACTCAATTCTCTTATGGAGAAAGGGCTAGGTTCCCCTAGATTGAAAATATAGGTTGTGGTAATTCCCGACAGTCCCAGAAGATCCACCCGGTTCACACCATCATTCCCCACAAACCCATACAGGTTCACCCGGCCTTCTTCCCCGATCGGGTCCCTGGATGGCGACCTGCCTGTTTGCGGGTCATAACCTGAAGCCGTATTTGTTGAGGCCAGTGGAAAGACTGGAGTCGGGTGAAGCAGAGACTATGGAGCGGAAACCCATATGCAGGCGATCTTGAGCTTTCCTGCAGGGAATTGGAAGGCGATTCTTCGCATTGGGGCCCGCTCTTTGCCTGAATCCACGCCGAGTATTAGCGCTTTCAACCGTTCGGCCAGGTGGCATCCCTCCGGGATGCGGGGATTTGGTGGATGGGTTATCCCGGGGTGGTCGCTTTGCTCGACCCCGGGCTATTATCTTTCATCCCTCCGGGATGGGGATGTTGTTTGGGTGGTCGCCCCGGTGGTTATGCTTTTCTTGAGAACGAGCTAGATTTTTCCATTCCTGCGGGGTGGACTAGCGACTGAAGTCGCTGCTCCTTGGGGGGAGCTTATGGGAGGAAGATGAAGCTGCCTTCGTCGATGCGGGTGCCTTTCGGTAAAGGGATTCCGGTGTGTCCGGCGGCGGGGCCGGTGATGTGGATTTGGCCGTCTCTTTCTTTGTAGGAGAAGCCGGGGAGGAGGATGCCGTGGGAGCCTGGTTTGCGGCCAACTTGGTGGGGGCTAGCGGGGTGGGACTGGGTGGGGTCGGGGACGGACATCGAGATGATGATGCCGTCGATGGCGAGGCAGGGGCAGTGGATCCAGCCCTCCACTTCGAGGGAGGTGGTGGCTTGGTCGCTGAAGTCGAAGAAGATGGTGGGCGGTGAAGGCGGGCCACCGGATTCGATCTTTTGGCGCAGCTGATTCCCTCCGAGCCAGTGTTTGGTGCTGTTAGAGGTGGCTTTGGATTTGAAGATCGAGGCGAAGCTGGGGAGGCCCATAAGTTCTTTCGGTGTGGGGTCGTCGGGGAGGACGGTGAAGGGGGTGCGGCGTTGGAGGGCGTTGATTTGGCCGAGCTGGTAGCCGTTTGCCCAGGCTTGAGGATCGGTGGATTTGGCGCGGTGGAGGCGGCTGGCGAGGCTGGCGGCTGAAGCATCGAGGAGACCGGTGCGGACTTTATCGAGGGAGATCTCGTCGGGTGGGAGTGGCTTTCCGAAGGCGACGCGCATTTGATAGGGAATGCGGTGGGGGAGCTTGGTGAAAAAGCGGTTTCGCTCGAAGGAGAGGATCGAGCCCCAGGAGCCGTCGGCATAGACGGGGACGCTGGGGCAACCGGCGAGGCGGGCGATGATTTCGAGGCCTCGTTTGAGTTCCTGAAGGGTGCCGGTGCGGCTGAGTTGTCCTTCGGGGAAGATGCAGACGACGTTGCCTTCCTTGATGGCGTTGGCGGCGATTTTGAGGGCTTCGCGGGGTTTGTCGGTGGCGATGGGGACGGTATTGAAGAGTTTGCAGAACCCACGAATAATCGGGTTTTTCATGAAGGCACCTTCCATGATGAAGCGGATGGGGCGTGGGCAGGCGGCTGTTAAAAAAAAGGCATCGCCCCAAGTGATGTGGTTGGGGAGCAGGAGCACGCCGCCTTTTCCCGGGAGGTTCGAGGTATCGATGCTGCGGATGCGGTAGAAGGTGCCGATGAGAGTGAGGCCGATGACGCGGACGAACTGCGAGGGGATGAGGCGGATGATGAACCAGGTGATGAAGCCGCAGGCAAGGGCGAGCAAGGCGACCGAGATGCGTGAGATGTGAGAATCGGAGACGTTTGCCAAGCTGAGGGCACGCGGGATGAGTTCGACGAGGCCGACGGCGATGATGCCGGAGAGGCAGTCCTGAAGGTTTGAGGCGGATTGGAGTTCGCCGCGTTTAGCGGCGGGGTAGCGGTCCTGCATCCAGGCGTTCAGCGGAGCGAGGAAGATGGCGGCGAAGAAGGCGAGGAGGACGAGCATCCAGAGGAAGGCTCCGGAGTGAGGGATGGTGAGGGCTTTCAGCACGGGTAGCCAGCCCTCGGCGGCGTCGTCTAACAGATCGAGGGCCCCTGCGGGATCGATGAATGCGAGTCCGAGGGCGCAGAAGGTCATGGCGAATCCGGCGAGGGGGACCCAGCCGAGCTCGATGCGGCGGCGGAGGAGGAAGGAGGCAAGTCCGAAGCCGCCGACCATGCCGAGTGAGGCGGCGGCCATGAACCACGAGGAAAGCGTGCCGAAGCCCTCCTGGCCGGCTGTTAGGGTCTTGGCGAGTTTGACGGACCAGAGGTTGATGAACGAGGCGAAGCCCCAGAAAAAGGCGACGCCGAAGGAGGCTTGGCGGAGCCGTTTGTCGCGCCAAAGGTCGGCAAGGTGCTTGAAGTGCTGGATGGCGACGCCCGGTGTGAGTTTCTCGGCACCGTGGGCGGGGGTGCGCGGGATGATGATTGAGAAGACGATTGCCGGGACGCCGAGTGCGGCGAGGACGAGCAGGGGAACCATCGCGGCTTGCCAAGCGACATCGGGGGTGCCGCCTGCAGCGCGGTAGTTCTGATCGTAGATGACGCCGGCGGCGATTTGTCCGGCGAGCATGGCGAGCATGGCCATCATTTGTTGGATGCCGGAGGCGAATCCGAGGTGGCGGGATCCGACGAGCTCCTTGTTGATGCCGATTTTAGCTGGGCTGAAGAAGGCGGACTGAATGGCGAGGGCGAAGAAGCCGCAAAGGGCGAGCGGCATGTTCTTGAAATAGATGGAGGCGCAGAGCCAGGCGAGGACGATGAGTTGGGCGATGGCGGAGCCGATCATGACGTCGCGCTTTGAAAATCGATCGCTCAACCATCCGGCGAGCGGTGCGAAGAGGACGAAGGGGAGCGCGATCATCAGGCCGGCCCAAGATTCCACCGGGACGTCAGCCATGGTGTAGGCGACGGCACCGCCGAGGGGAACGAGGAGGAATTGGGCTGCTTTGTCATTGAACGCGTTCTGCGTTTGCTGGGCGATCATGCTCCAGAAGCCGACCCATTGCCACTTCGTCGGTTCGTGATCGTGCGGCTCGTCTAAGGTTTCCATCCGCAGTGAGGCTAGGAGGCTCCGTCGCTGGGGGCAATGCCGGGATTTCTCATGTCGATTTCCTCCCGTGATCACGTGATGGTGGAGCGAGCGATTATCAGGGAGTGTCTTAGCGCTGTGGTTAGCTGGTGATCAAGTTCTGGGACAGTTCATGATCGCGGGTTGATGATCACGGAGGTAAAGCTGTGCACCTCTGTTTTAGAAAAGGGTGGCTCGCAATCCCCAACAGGGAAAAGCTGCGAGCCACCCTTCTTTTTTGTGGCGGAAGTTTGAAACGCCAAGGCGCAAAGGACACCAAGTTTTGTTTCCTTCACACGGCGGATTTTTGCACGGGGAGGGTTCACAGGCGGGCTGTGATGGTGGCGAAAGCGAGGCGATTGTTGAACTTATTCATCGCGTCGTGAAAGTCCTTGAAGGTGGATTGCCGGAGGTTTTTGCGAAGTTTTTTCCACCGGTAGAAGATTCCCACGGCGCTGCGACGAAGGATGCCCAGCACAAGGATGGCATTGCGATTGCGCACCCGGCTTGCATCCTCCCCGCCACTCACATCGAGCCGCTG
>CAZVMS010000155.1:0-9038 GCA_964628795.1 uncultured Haloferula sp.
GATAAGGGGCGTGGCAAGTCGGACTCCGGATTCGATGGTCTTGTGACAACCAAGCGATCTCAATAGCACCAAGCCATGGGCGTTCCACGGGCACTTAGCGGGTGGATGGAGGGGTGTTCAACACTTGTCTCAATAGAGCGGTGAATCGCCTGTTAGAGCGTGGAACAGTGAAGGAATCAAACAAGATTGTTCCGTTCGAAGCTGTTTCCGAATTCGGGACGTGTTTGGACCCGAAGGTCACGATGTCAAAGACGTGAGGATGGATCGCTCGGAAACCCGACCAGAGGGTGGGAATTCACAGAGAACCATGAAATCCAAATGCGAAATGAAAGGACCCTAATCACTAATCATGAGTTTCGCGCCTTTCAACCGGCTCCTCAAGCCATCCGATGCGGGATCAGCGGATGGATCATTTCCCCCGCTCGTGGTGATATTGAAGCTAATCAGCCGCGACAATGAGGTGATCCGTGATCTGCGCCATCCCTACCCGAGGGCTCCTGGCTGCGAAGCCCTGATAGCAACGTTTCCAACGACTTTTAGAGTGTGCCTTCATTCTTCAGTCTGCTAGGGCTTCAATCATCTGCCATGAATCGCTCTGCTGTTTTCCTATCCCTTGCTTCGGTCCTTCTGTTTTCGTCTGAAGCTTCTGCGCTTGGGTTTGCCGATGGCATTAAAATCGGGGAGCTCACTCATGATTCGGTGATCATTTGGGCGAGGCTCACCAAGAATGAAGTCGCTGACCGACAGACGGACAAATGGGATCCTGAAAACCAGAATTGGGAAGTCCCCGGGCAAGGCGGCGAACTGCGGATCACGCTCCGTCAACCGGGCGAATCGATGTCGCTTGAGCAGATGCCAGTGCAGGTTGATGCTGCGACCGACTACTGTCATCAGGCCAGATTTCATGATTTGAAGTCGTCGACTCAATACACGGTCACGATTCAAGGAAAGTCAGGAGAGGAAAAAGCCAAGATTATGACCTCCTTCACGACCGCGCCGCTGCCATCGGCTGACGAGACGATCCGCTTCACCGTCTCGACCTGCCAGGAATTTCTACGTCGCGACGACATCGCGAACGGGCACAAGATCTACAAGTCGATGCTCGCCGAGAAGCCTGATTTCTTCATCCAGACCGGAGACACGCTCTATTACGATCGACCAGATCCTTTTGCCAAAGACATCGGCACCGCGCGCTACAAGTGGAACCGTCTCTACGCCTTGCCTTTTCTGCGCAACTTCCATCAGCGCATTCCCAGCTACTGGATGCACGATGATCATGATGTGCTTAAGGATGACTGCTGGCCGGGGCTGAGTTATGGCGATCTGACATGGGCGCAGGGCCTTAAAGTCTGGCGGGAACAAACGCCACAGGGTGACGAGCCTTTTCGGACGATTCGTTGGGGCAAAAATCTTCAGCTCTGGCTTCCCGAGGGTCGCGAGTACCGCTCACCAAACACGATGAAAGACGGACCCGCGAAAAGCATTCTCGGAAAGCGGCAATGGAAGTGGTTGGAAAAAACGATGGGGGAATCCGATGCGACCTTTAAGCTCTACATCTCGGCCACGCCTGTCGTCGGCCCGGACCGCAAGGGAAAGAACGACAATCATGCGAACGATGGATTCCATTTCGAAGGGGAACGGCTGCGGAACTTCCTGAGCTCGATTCCTGGGTGTTTCGTGATCAATGGGGATCGTCATTGGCAGTATTTCTCGATTGATCCTGAAACGAAGCTCCATGAGTTTGGTTCGGGCGCGGCATCGGATGAGCATGCCGGTGGCTTCTCGATGAAAAATAAGGAAGCCTGGCAGCCGTTTCTGCGGATCAAGGGGGGCTATCTATCGATCGAAGTTACGAGTGAGAAAGCGATTGTGGTCCATCATGACGTTGATGGGAACCCTGTGAATGAGACGGTGATCTTGGCGAGGTAGCCGCAGCCTGAATCAATCGACTCCCCATGCAAGGAGTCACTCATGTCGTGCACAGTGGAAGCGAGCGTCTGGAGTTTGGCCTTACGCGGATCGACGACCTGCAGGATGTTGCGGCTTCTTCAGTTCCCCGGGAGTCTTGACGATCGAGAAGGCAAATCACGGGCTTGATCTTTCGTCGCGACCCTACGCGATGACGGAGTTCCGGCCTTCCCGAATTCTGCCATCTTAAGGGAGCCGATTTGTTTCTGCTTCCTCCCCGGTTTCAGAAATACCTCAATGAAACACCAACTAAGATCGAATTGCCTTTTTCTTAAAAATTCCACCTTGGTCGTCCTCAGTGCTCTGATGCAGAGTGCAGTCGGGGCGTTGATTGTCGATCCGCCACAGGAAATCACGCACAAGGTCGTTGTCCAGCCCATCGTGGTTGAATCAGAGGACGGATTTTATGTCGCCACGTTCATGGGAGACAGCGCGTCTGAAGCCTACATGAAAGAGCAGATCAATCGAGTCTGGGCCCAAGTTGGGATCGAGATTGAATGGCTCGAACCCGCCAGCTACGCGAACGACTTCGCCTATGATGGCTACCCGATTGACTATTACGATTCAGGGTTGAAGCGGCCTTCAACCGATCTCCTGACGATTGTCACTGCTGCCGGATCGCCTCCACGGAATCCCAACGGAGCGGTTGTGAATCTCTTCTTCGTTGAGATCACACCGACTCAAGGTTGGGTGGGCGTATACGGGGCGGCCGGCTCGGCGATCCTTGACCGTAATGGAGCAACGGTTGCCATCGGAGAGGAACTCGTCACTTGGGAGGGTGGTCGCGATGCCGCCGCCTCCGTTATTGCCCACGAAATCGGCCACAATCTCGGGCTTGATCACTACCCTTTGGATCAAGACAACCTGTTGTATTCAGGAATTAGGTACGCATCGATGCTCTACACCGATCAGCGTAGCACGATTCTCGAAAATGATCCGGTTGCGGTGGACGGATATGATTTCCTTCAATCCCTTTCCGTCGAATCCGGCTATACTCAGTGGGCATCGCTGAATAAAGTCGTCGAAGGGGCGGCTGGCGACGATGACGGTGACAAGCTCAGCAACGGACTCGAATACTTGTGCGGGACATCTCCGACGAGCGGCAATGCCATCCCTGCCCCTACCAGCGGCACGAGCGGATTCGTTTGGAACTTATCAAAGAACCCTGCCGCTGTGGCGGATGGATTTGAATTTGCCGTGGAAGGCAGCACGGACCTCAGTCGCTGGATCCCGGCAGATGAGGTGGGCAGTCCGGTGACGACGCTCAGCAATACCAGTTCAAACCTTCAGCTGCTGCTCTCATCTGATCGCCCTTCCGCGTTCCTTCACCTCGGTGTGGTGGTTCCGCCTGCCATCGGAGCGGATTCCGTCAAGTTCATCCCCCTAAGCCGGGTCGATGAGAGTCTTCAAAACGCCGAGGGATTGGTTGAGGACCAGGGCTCAGTGTTGAGCCTTCTGCCCTACTGATGGCGGGCGGCTCATTCGAGCCGAGGCAGAAAAAGCGAGTCGCTCGAGAGCTGGCAAAGGAAGGTGATAAAACGGCGCGGCGTACGCTGTAATACTGCAGCTTGTGAGGAAGGGCTGTCCGCGAAGGGCAGTCCTCCTTTAGCGCCATGCCCATGATCACCTCCTCGAAACGTTTGCCCATCGCTTGTTGCCTCATGTTTTCTGGCCCACTGGCTCCGGTCGTCGCGAAGGATGCTGCCAGTAATCTCAGTGCACGCGTCGCTTACCCGGGCTCATTTTCCCGGCCTCCTTCCCAGGGGAAGGGATATGACACTTGGCGTGATGCGGCCGGGCCTGACATCGGAGAAACCAAGGTCGACCCCGCTCGTTTGCCGTCGCGCGTCGATAACTCCAGCCGTCCGCAGTTCCCGCCCGTCTACAAGCAGAAATGGGGAGCCTGTGGCCAGTTTGCTTCGGTAGCGTCGATCTTCACTTATGAAATGAACGTGCTGAATGGCACCACGGCCGACACTGAAGCAACGCAGTTCCCTGCTCACTTTTCGTGGAACATGATCAACAACGCCGAGAATAAGGGCTCGGAAGCTTATCATGGCTGGGAAGTGGCCAAGCTCATCGGTGTCCCGACTGCCAAGTCCTACGGCGGTGTCCGCCTGAATAAGATTGGCGTGTGGCCCAACGGCTACCAGATTTGGCGTGAAGCGATGGAGTATCGTGTCTCGGGCTACCGCTATACTCCAGCCAACACCGTTGACCAGCTTAACGAAGCCCGAGGTTGGCTTTTCGACCGCAACCAACCGAAGCCGAACGAGGAGGTCATCGGCGGATTATTTGCCTTGGACGGGCGCATGGGTGAGCTGGAGAAAGTCACGGTCACCATTCCTGAAGGGCAGCATGGCGCTGGCGAAGACATCTGGACCCGCTGGGGGCCGACCGGCTATGGCCACGGCATTACTTGTGTCGGTTATGATGACGAGGTCGGATACGATTTGAACGGCGACGGCAAGATCACCAACGACATCGACCTCAATGACGACGGCCAAGTGACCCTCGCCGATTGGGAGTGCGGAGCCTACATCGTCGTCAATTCTTGGGGCGAAAAGTGGTCAGGTAACGGCCGGATCTATCTTCTTTACAGCGCGATGATCGACCCCACCTGGAAGCGCGGAAATTATCTGGGTCGGGCAGAAGTCGTCCGATATCTGCCCCGTAGGACATTGCGGCTCAAGCTCGCCTGCGATGACCGTTCGGACTTGCGCATGAAAATCGGGATCTCAGGTGATGAGCACGCCGCTGCGCCTGAGCATGAATTCTCACCGGAAGCCTTTAATGGCTGGCCCATTTTTGGTAAGGGCGTCGATGCCGGCCACGTCCCCTTGGCCGGTCCGGGTGACAACACCCCGCTCGAGGTTGGGATTGATCTCACTTCACTCCTCAATGCGCTGGGCCCCGACCAAGATGGGAAAGGCCGCTTTTTCTTGGAGCTTGGCCGAGCCGATGGCAGCGACGCTTCCGGTGAGCTCCACGAGTGCGCGATCCTCACCTATGATTCGAAAGGTGGCTTGCTAGGCGAATCGAAAGTGGATCTGAACAAGCGGGAGTTTGGCAAATCCACCCTCAAACTGGAGTCGATCGTCACCGATCTTCAGGGTGAGTGATCATGGTTTGGCCTTTTGGAATGCTTGAGGCCGCGTCCGGGCGCTTCATCGAAGCAGCGTGCCTCTTCGAGATGGTTGTGGCAAAGCAGCCGGATCATGAGATCGCCTAGCACCATCTCGGTAAGGTGAGGGCTGAGGGGGCCTAGCGGAAGTAAGAAGCGCTCGGCTTGGCTCGAGCGAGCCAGAACCGAGCGCTGTTGCTTGAGCAGCGAGTCCGCGAGGGCTTGTCTGATTCGATGATCTTTATCCCGGGCGTTGGTGTGCCGGGGAAGTTAGGTGCATTTCAGCGACCTTTGCCACCGCCCTGACCGCCGCCTTGTCCGTTTCCGCGGCCCTTGCCTTTTCCCTGTCCTTGACCCTGACCATTTTCGTCACAGTCCCCGTCGCCAGTGCCGTCGCCGCTGCGTTTGCGGACGCGTTCACCTTTGCCTTGGCCCTGGCCATTGCCGTTGCCTTTTCCGCCGCCTTTGGCAAAGTGATCGCCTGCTTGAGTGATACTTTGCTGATTGGACGATGGCTGGCTCGAAGCGCTTGCGCTGGGAATGCCGAGTGCGACTAGTCCGATGGTGATGAGTAGAGTTTTCATTATCGTTTGTTTCTATTGGTTGATGTGTTCAGTGCCCTGATGGCAATTACACTCTACCAATCTAAAATGACGTGAGGATGACGATGGCGGGAAATCGAAAGCTGAGCTCGATTTTTTACTGCCTCACCACACGCATCTCCAAGATGGAGTTCGGCCGGATGAGCGCCTCGATGCGCAGGCCCATCGCCTCTGCGCATGCTTGAGCCAGCGCGAGACCCAATCCTGAATGCTCGCTCTCTCCTCGCACCTGATCCGCCCGCCAGAAGCGCTCGAACAGATGCGTCAAAGCGTTTTCATCAAGTCCGCTCGCCTGATTCAGGACAGAGACGATCGCTTGATCCTCTCCTTCAGTCACGATCACCTCGCTGCCCTCGTCGGCGTACTCGGCGGCATTTCCTAACAGGTTCCCGAGCAGGTGGCCCCACCACGCGCGGTCACCTTCGAGGCTTTGCTCCATGGACGCGGCGATCCGTATGCTCACACCCCGACTCGCCGCGAGGCTGGCATGATCCGCCCAGCGTTCTTCAATCAGGCGGCGCAGTGGGAACAGCGTGCCTTTTTTCTGCGGAGCTTCTCTCTCGATCCGCGCCAACTGGAGCATTGATTGGACTATGGATTCCATCCGCTCCACCGAGGCGACGACATCTTTCCATGCATCCGGACCTCCTTCATCCGGCCACTTGACGGCGGTCTCCGCGATTGTCTTGGCTTCGGCGATCGGCGTGCGCATCTCGTGGGCAAGATCTGCACTGAAGCGCCGCTCGCGCGTGAAACTCCCCTCCATGCGCGCCATCAATTCATTGAGCCGGCTGACGATCGGCTGTAGTTCCACGGGTAGCCCCCGATCATCGAAGCGGTCGTGCAGCGAGGCGATGTCGATCTTTTCCATTTCGTCGGCGATTCTCCGCAAAGGGGCCAGCCCATCATTCACCACGAAGCGCACCCACAGCCATGCGACGACCGCGATTCCTAACCCTGTTAGAACCAAGGTCCCCAGAACTTGCGCCAGCTTGGCATTCACTTCCTCGATTGGCCTTGCGACACTGACGAATTGTCCGCCGCGTCCCATCCCGTACTGGTGGCCTGTGGTCATCACCTTGGTCCCGTCCTTCAGCGTGATTAACTTGGCGCGTCCTTCATCGGTCTGGGGCAAGTCTTCGGAAAGGTTGGGAGAGCGTGTCGTCCCATCTCCAGCTAGCTGCCAGATTTGCCAGTAAACCTCCGAGCCAAGCACTTCCGTCAGCTCCTGTTCGGAACCCCCCGGAGGACCACCCCAGCCCTGGCCTCCGCGACCGGGCCCGCCGCCACCACCTGCGTTTCCGGACGAGCGCACCTGTCGACAGAGCGTTTGAAGCTCGGACTCCATTCCGGCCATCAGCCCGGATCGATACGACCAGTAGACGCTGGCACTGGCGCCAAGCCACAATACCGCGAGGCCTGTGAGGAACCATCCGGTCAAACGTCTTCGGATCGATTTCATGATAACTCCTCAAACAGATAGCCCTGCCCGCGGCGGGTGTGGATCAGTGGCGTCCCACTTCCCGCTGCACCCAGTTTTCGGCGTAGCTGATAAACGGTGGCATCGACCACGTTGCTCATCGGTGAGGATAGTTCATCGTAAAGGTGGGTTTCCATTTCCGTGCGGCTCATGACTTTTCCCGGCTGAAAGGCGAGCACTTCGAGCAGGCGGTACTCCCGGGCTGTTAGATCAAGCGGGTCACCTCCGCGAGTCGCTGTTTTCCGGACAGTATCCACCTCAAGATCACCGACGCGCACGAGCGTGGAAGGATGGTCGAACTGGCGTCGGCACATCACGTCCACTCGGGCGAGCAGTTCCTCCAGCGCGAAGGGTTTTCCAAGGTAGTCATCCGCCCCGCTCCGCAGGCCCGCCACGCGGTCTTCTACGGTGTTGCGCGCCGTCAGCAAGAGCACCGGCGTGCGGTTCTCTTCGTTGCGGAGGGTTGCTAAAACTTCCAGTCCATCGATCTTCGGCAGCATCAGGTCCAGCACCACCGCATCGTAGGCGAACTCCCTCGCCTGCCACAGCCCGTCTTCGCCGTTGTCGGCTTCGTCAACGACGTATCCGCTGCGGCGCAGTGCTTTCGCAACGGCCGCGCGGAGACGGGCGGAATCTTCAACAACAAGGACGCGCATAGGTCATGAGATTTCCGCAGTCTCTGCGGTGGGCTGCAAGAGGATTTTCCTCACGGGCTGACAGGCACGGAGGAGCGGAGGCGATAAAAATGGTGATTGGAAACGGGCGGGTCGAGAGCGAATGGGCTGCTCGTCAGGCCGGTGGCGAGTTCATCCCACGCTTCCAAAGTATCGGAGTCTTCCAGTAAGAACATGCTTCCTCCCGCCCCGGCGTCCCAGCTTAACTCGGTGGCATCTGAGGAAAGGTGTAGCGGAGGAGCATCGGAATCCGTCGGCACGAGTGTCACTTCGAAGACTCTGCCGGAGGAGCCGGTGTTTCCTCGATTTCCGGCGTCGGCGATAAGTCCGCCGTAGATGTGACCAATCACCGTTGGGCCATCCAACTCCGATAAGTCTAGTACTTTGTGGGCGATCTGTGTCAGATTTTCCGATGGGAAAAACTCGGCATTCGCTCCAAAGCGGATCTCGAGACCGTTGCTCGTGACCAGCGGAAACCTCGTCGGCAGCCAGTGCTGGGTAAAGGACCCGTCAGCCCGCCTCACGACCAGCGAACATTGGTTGGTGAAGGGTGCCTGATCATCGCGGATGAAGTTGCCTGTTGTTAGATCGCGCTCAAGCACGGTGATTCCACCGAAGAGCAGGATATGGCTTTCATCGGTGACACGGTTGAAAAGCGATGCCTTGGCGCAGTGATAGATCTGGAAAGCCTGCTGCAGCGTCGCCGTGGCCATGGGGTCATCCATGGTGACCACGCCTCCCGCCTCCACCAGTACGGGCACGGTCCATACTCCAGTCTCTGGCGTGAACACCCCGGAAAGCGCCACCACTTTTTCCTCGAAATCCCCGGGGCCGATGCGCTCCACGATCGGCACCACATTGAGGTCACGGCGGCGGTAGGCGGCGGCGGGCGTGGTGGGAAGCTTCGACTCAGAGGGCACCACCGGTTGGCCGGATGCCCCGAGCTCCATGGTGAAACGCCGGACTTGTTGCGTGTAGACACCATTGAAGTTCGGGCGGTAGGCACCGCTGTAGTTTTGTCCGAATACCAGTTGGTATTCACTTCCGATCCAGTAGTGTTCGGCATGCTCGCTGCTTGTTGAAACGAATTTCTGAATGTGACAAAAACGTCACTTGTACTGTTAGTTGATTTCTGGTTTCCTTCGCTCGTGGGCCGCGCCAAGGACAAGATCGACGAAAAGAAACTCTCC
>CAZVMS010000156.1:0-3396 GCA_964628795.1 uncultured Haloferula sp.
CCAGCAGCGCCGCATCGCCGAAATCCTTTCAACGCTGGACGAAGCGATTGAGCAGACGGAGGCGCTGATTGCGAAGATGCAGCAGGTCAAGGCGGGGCTGATGCACGACCTTTTCACCCGCGGGGTCACCCCCGACGGCCGGCTTCGTCCCACCCGCGAACAAGATCCCGATCTCTACAAAGAATCACCGCTTGGGTGGATTCCGAAGGAGTGGGAGACAAAACCGATCGCGAGCATTTCTGAATCGTTGATTGATGGGCCATTCGGATCAAATCTCAAGAGCGAACACTACGTTGTGGAGCCAGGCGTCCGGGTAGTACGACTTCAGAATATTCAAGAGGGTTATTACAATGACGGCGACCCAGTTTTTATTTCGCAGCGGCACGCTGATTATCTGTCGCGTAATGCAGTAACCCCCGGCGATGTGTTGATTGCTGCTCTCGGAGACGAAAACTATCCTGTCGGAAGGTCATGCTGTTATTCGACCGATTTACCACCAGCTATTAATAAAGCGGATTGTTTCAGATTGCGATGTTTGCCTGCTCTGGCTCTCAATGCTTATGTGATGCATTTTCTAAACACAGCTACTGCCAGAAATCAGCTTAAACGGTACGAACAAGGCGTAACAAGAAGGCGAACTAACTTGGGGAATTTTCGTCGTGTTGTAGTCGCTCTTCCTCGAATAGTGGAGCAAGAAATCATTATTCAGAGGCTTGTCATAGCCAATGAACAGGTCGAAACCGCAAAGTTGCATGTGGAAAAACTCCACCAACAAAAGCACGGACTCATGCACGACCTACTGACCGGTCGAGTTTTAGTTCCCGTGGTCAATGCAAAGGGTGTTTCGATTACTTCTGTGCCCTTTAGCTTTGAGGTGAATTCATGACCTCCCCAAACCCGTTTTCCGCAGTTGATGCCTCGCTTGGTTACCTCTATCAGGTGCGGTCGGCATTGTTCTGGTCCTTACGGCGGCTGAAGGATGAACCCGATTTCCTTGTGTCGATAGAGACTCTCGATGACGTAACTTTTGAGACTACGGGGGGGAATGCTACAGATCTCCTTCAGATAAAGCACCATCTCAAGGGGACCGCGTCCCTGACTGATGCCAGCCCTGATCTTTGGAAGACGCTCAGAATCTTGTTCGAGGGTCATGCATCCGGGAGTATACCTCCAACCGCTAACCTCTATCTCGTAACAACCGGCATTGCACCTGATGGCTCGGCAGCTTCGCGGCTTCGTGCCAGCTCTCGGGACATTGTGGCGGCCCAGCAAACGCTGGACGTCACAGCAACATCATCAACAAATCAGACTAACAAGAGCGCTTATGAGGCGTACCTCAAGGCAACCTCGACCGAGCGCACAGCGATTCTCGACAAGGTAGTGGTTATCGATGCCGCGCCGTCGGTGGGAGATCTTGATAGCGAGCTGCGTCAGGAAGTCTATTGGGCGGCAGGGAAGGAACACCACGCCGCGTTTCTCGATCGTTTAGAGGGTTGGTGGCTGCGTCGCATCGTTGGGCAACTGACCGGTACGCCTCAAGACAGAATTGGATCTGTAGAACTTGAGGCGCAAATGTCGAACTTGCGTGAGCAATTTAAGCAAGAATCTCTTCCCATAGATGACGATCTTCTTGAGTTCACCCTCGATGACGCGACCGCCGCCGCCCATAAAGACTCTACCTTCGTGAGACAACTGGAGATTATTAAGGCTGGGAAACACCGCATCGCCGCCGCTATTCGGGACTACTACAGGGCTTTTGAACAACGCTCCCGATGGCTCCGTGACGATCTGGTTGTCGGCTTAGATCTGCACAAGTACGAAAAGCGTCTTGCGGAAGAATGGGAGTTAGTTTTTGAAGCGATGTGCGATGACATTGGCAGTGACGCTGCGAATGATGCTAAAGAGCAGGCAGCGCGTTCAGTGTTGGCATGGGCAGAGCGTACCAGCATTCCAATTCGCCCAAATGTAACCGAACCGTTTGTGACACGTGGATCGCTACATCTGCTGGCTGACGATAAGCGGATTGGGTGGCACCCGGAATTTCAAGTTCAACTTAAATCCCTATTGATTAATAAGGGAGGGGCATCATGACTGATTGGGAGAATCGATCACGAGAGGAACGAAGTCTACTGAATCCTGCCTTTTGCGCGACTTTGATGTGGCGCGCTATCCGTGGTTATGCCAGCAGTGGAGGCGGTTCTCTATCGTTTGAGGAGTCATTCCTTTTCTGCCGTTGGTGCTTCATCGTGAGATCAGGGAAAGGCTCCCCCGCTCGACGCGTTCGTCATTGGCAGTGTGGCTCGATGAAAACCCCTTGGCGCGTGGGAAAGTAACGAGTCGCGCACGCTTGTTGGTCCCATTTAGCAAGGAGGCTTTGGCTTTCGGAGGCCTTCACGGGTTTATTCGGATCGAAGGGGGAAAGCTGTTCGCAGCGGATTCACGGAAGAAAGATGTAAACCGAATACTCAATGAGTCGAGTGCTGAGGTCAGAGACTGCGCTAACCGTTCAGAATTTGTTGGAAAATGGTTTTCAGAAACCGGCAGCGCATCAACAGTTCTAGCTCTGATTGGAGTGCGACCATGACAATACAGCTTTTGGACATCGTTGTTTTTAGTCACGATGGTCGGCGACGTATCCTTTCGCTAAATAGTGGCAGGGTAAACATCATTACCGGCGCTTCTAAAACCGGGAAGTCTACTCTTGTCGACATCGTTGATTATTGCTTCGGCGCAGGTGAATGCAGGGTTCCCGAAGGTCCCATACGAAGGTCAGTGTCGTGGTTTGGGGTCCGGTTACAACTGAAGACGGGACAAGCCTTTGTGGCCAGGCGTTGCCCAGGACCGCGAGCTTTATCCAGCGAGGATTGTTTTGTTGAAATAGCAGACGAGATCGTGGTGCCGGAGGCGGCCCGGTTAAGGCAGACCACGAACTCGAAGGGGCTCGGCGCGCTTCTTACTGGCTGGACAGGGATACACGACAACATTCACGAACCACCACCAGGGCAGACACGACAGGTGCTGTCGGCTAACGTTCGTCACGCTCTGGCACTGTGTTTCCAGCCACAAGATGAAATTATTCGCCGCCAGCAACTCTTCCATGGTGCCTCTGACAATTTCTTCGCCCAAGCACTAGGAGGGGATCCGGGGGAGGGTGGATCTGCGGCGCTACAACGCAGAAAGGCGTCAGCTCGGCTTATAGCTCGATTTCCGAGCCTGAGATGACGTCACGCCACCTGCAGATGAATCCGCTTCCCGAGGGTCCGAAGTGCTTTTTCGATGGTGGGCAACTTGGTCCCATGGTGCGGGTCGAGAATCCGGCGAACTTCTTTCTCGTTGACATCCATGAGGCTTGCCAATGCGGCCTTGCTGATGTGCCTTTCCCGCATCGCCAGATAG
>CAZVMS010000157.1:0-4145 GCA_964628795.1 uncultured Haloferula sp.
AGATCTTCGGGTTTGGTATATTTGAAGTCGGCAAACAGGCGGTCCAGTATTTCTTTATCGATGGCCATAAAAACTCCCTAAATGAGTGAGGTCTCGGTGTACCCCTGAATGGCCACTTACACAATCTTTTTTACACCCTCAGGAAGCCACCCCATCCGTGAGGGCAATACCAACCTTGTGAAAATACGGCCGTATCTTTCCGAAGAGAATTTCTCCCTCACGGAAACGATGCTTGCTGCTTGTTACCTGTGCCGCTTGTCCCCATTCGCAAAGAGTGATTGAGCGGCGAGGCATGTGTTCAAGGCCGATATAAGGGGTATTTGCTTCAAGGGCACTGGGGGAAACGCTCTCACGAACCTCAAGACATAAGTCACCGAGAACCCTCTTCTCCCACCCCTCCGGCACGCCGTCGACGATTGGGGTGTGTTCGTGGCCGGGGAAGCGGAGGTGGACGAACCATTCCTTGTAGAGCAGCCGCGCCGCCTGTTCCAGCAACTGAATCCGCCGCCGGTTGTTTTCGATAAGGTCGTCGTAGGCGGAGAGGGTGGAGGCGATGGACACTTGCTCATCAAGGTCTTCCGGTACAGCAACCTTGCGAGCATGTAAGTCATTTCGATTGACACCTGGGACTGCCGCCTTGTTACTCTCTGTTCCGTTAAGGACCCATTTCAGAAAATAGGACACGAAGCGGCGATGATTACCTTTGAAATCTTGGACATATAGAGCAGTATTGAGCGGCCAAAATGGCTCCTCGATATAGAACACCTCACCCAATGTACCGTATCGACCTGTTACAACACCGGGGCCATCTACCTTCGCTTCCTTGTGCGTGCCAGTAATACCGGAAGAGGAAACAACCGGTATCTCTCCGGAGAGACGAGCGTGTTCCGGCAGATCATAACCTCTCTTCAGGGTGAGGAAGTCGCCGAGTGGGACTATGGCTCGTTTCATACCCCCAGCTCCTCAAAATTCCTCTTGATCGTCGTGGCCAGTTGCACCGCCTCGGCGTTCAGATCCTTCAGTTCTCCAATGCTGCAAGCTCTCCTTGCACCAATAGCGAAACAGGCTGTTTCACAATTGTTCATTTCCCGCCCTCCAGCGCCTGTTTCCCTTTTTTGGTCAGGCGGTATTTCTGGGTCGGACTTTTCGGGGAATCCGGCTGGGTCATTTCGATCAGCCCGATTGACAGCGCGGGCTGAAGATAATCGTACAGAAAGCTCGGACGGTGGTTAAGGCCCATCGCCTGCATCACGTCTTTGCTTCCGAGTTCTTTTCCTTTCAAGATGGACAGCAACCGTTTTACTTGTTCGGTTACTTGTTCGGTTACTTGTTCGGTTACTTGTTCGGTTACTTGTTCGGTTGCAGGGTCGACTTGTGTTTCTTTTTTCCCGGTCTGTATGAAGTGCGGCTTCGCCAGATAGACGGTAAAGCGCAGGCGCATGCCGATTTCTTCAATTTTCGGTTCCGGCAGCCCCAGTTCACGGGCTTCAGCGAAGATACGACATACGCCGGTGCCCCACTGCTCAATCAAGCCCAGTTCCTTGAAAGTGCGGGCGATGACCGGATTGCGGATGCGGGAGGCGCCTTGTTTCATCTCTTCGATAGTCAGGCCGGGCAGGAGAATACCCATGCTTTCCACTTCGATGCGGTCATCGAGAAAAACAACCCGGATGGGAGCGCCACGCTGTGAGTAGTCGCTATGCACCAGGGCGTTGATAATCACCTCGCGCAGAATCCCCAGCGGAATGCTCCAGACATCCTTGCGGCGCACTTCGGAGAGGTCCGCGCCACGGTAGGCGTGCTTTTTCAGAAACAGCATGATCTCGTCCACGGCCCGTGGCAGCGGGACGTCGATATCGATATGGTCAAAAATGTCGATTTTCTCGGTGCCGAAGAAACGGCCGCACTGAATCCATGCGTCGGGAAAATGCTGCGCCCGCTGCCGGCCGAAGAGAAGCATTCCACCCTTGGTCGGCACAAGTTTCTTCTGATGAGGGGTCAGCAATTTCAGGGTTGTCAGGGCCTGCTCATCCAGCGTTCGCCCATCGCCAAATGCCGCTTGTGCTGCCGCGATATCCAGATCATGAATGGACAAATCCGGCAGAGGTAGTTCGTCAAACGAACCCCCTTCGACCGAGCGGCGCAGTTCGCCGATCAGCTCCCGGTCGGCCTGGCGGCTGGTCGAGCCGAGCCGGACATAGACGCCGGTTTCCGGCCCTTCGGAGCGGAGATAATGGGGACGTGAATTGCTCAGGAAGACCTCGACCACCAGCAGGGTTTTGCCCTCAACCGTGGTCATTTCGACATTGGGCACCAGCCGGGGGCTGATGGAATCGGCGATCAGATTACAGAGGCGTTCCTCTTCGTCCAGCGGGTTGTCAATCCCCAGCGCTTCCCGCGTCTTGTCCGCCACACCGATGACAACACGGCCGCCGGCGGTATTGGCGAAAGCCACCAGCGTTTTGAGCATATTACGCGGGGAAGAAAGATCCTGCTTGAACTCAAGGGTTTTGCCTTCATCCGCTTTGAGTAGTTCGGCAATGCTCATACCCCCAGCTCCTCAAAATTCTTCTTGATCGTCGCAGCCAGTTGCACGGCCTCGGCGTTCAAATCCTCCAACTCCACATGGATTTCCCGCAGGGTCTCCTCGAAATCGAAGTCCGCATCCACTTCTTCCTGCGCGACGCCAACGTAGCGGCCGGGGGTCAGGCTCCAGTCGTTGGCTTCGATCTCGGCCTTGTCCACCAGCTTGACCAGACCTTCCACATCGCAAAGAATCGCTTCGGGGAAGCGTTCGGTGAGCCAATGGGCCTGTTTCCAGAAATAGCGCACCTGCTTGAGTTGCTCGACAGCCAGGGCGCGGGCTTCGTCAGCAGCCTTGCGGGTGCGGGTGACAGCGCTGAACGCGCCCCTCACCCCCGGCCCCTCTCCCAGAGGGCGAGGGGAGGATTCGATTGTTTCGATCAGACGGCAGGCGAGCTTGTAGAGCAGGTCGGTCTGTTTGACCAGATCGCGGCTGGTCTCGGCCAGGGTGGCGAGACGGTCAACGGCCTTCTTGAGTTCGCCATTGGTTGGGGCACGGCGCGCCGTGCCCGTACTATCCCATGCCGCCTGCTGCTCGCTGACGGTCTTCCGGAAGGTCTCCACATCCGCCTTGAACAGCGGGATGGCGTCATCCAGCTCCTTGAGCGGTTCAATGTGGGGCGCGTCCTTGGCCAGGGTCTTGAGGAAGGGTTCGATACTGCCGCGCAGCGTGGCCAGCGCAGCGATGAAATCGGGCAGCGGTTCGACCGCTTCGCCTTCATCATCTTTCATCGTAAAGCAGGCCGCGCCCTCGGCCAGCATGCGTCGGCAATAGCCCGCCACTAGGTCGAGATAGCGCCCGGTCTCGCCCCGGTAGAGCCAGACGATGGCCAGCAGGTTCTGCTCCTGCTCGGGGGAAAAGTCGAAAATCTTGCGCGTGACCTTGCGATAGACGTTGCGGGCGTCTATCATCAGCACCTTGTCGCGGTGCGCTTCCGGCTTGCCCCGATCAATGAACCAGAGCTCGCCGGGGACGGTGCGGGTATAGAAGAAGTTGGACCGAATGGCGACCATGACATCCACGTCGCCGGTCTCCACCAGCTTCTGGCGCACCTTGGCCTCGTCCCGCCCGGCACTGGAGGCCTGGGACGACATGACGAATCCGGCCCGCCCCTGTTCGTTGAGGTAGCTGTAGAAGTAGCTGATCCAGACGTAGTTGCCGTTGCTGACCTTGCCCTTCTTGTTGACGCCGGGCAAGCCAAAGGGCAGACGCGGATCGCTCTTGACCTTGTCGGCGTCGATCTCGTCGACGTTGAAGGGCGGATTGGCCATGACGAAGTCGGCCTTGCGCAGCAGCTCGTGGGGGTCTTCGTAGTAGGTGATCGATTTCTGAATGTCGCCTTCCAGGCCGTGTACCGCCAGGTTCATCTTGGCCAGGCGGATGGTGGTGGCGTTCTTCTCCAGGCCGTAAAAGGTGAGTTTCTCGGTGGGGTTCTCGTGCCGTCGCTCGACCACGCGAGCGCTCTGCACGAACATGCCGCCGGAACCGCAGGCCGGGTCGAGCACCGTGCCGCCCGCTGCTTCGATGGCATCCTTGACGGTGAGATACCGGCTGTAGGCGT
>CAZVMS010000158.1:0-26547 GCA_964628795.1 uncultured Haloferula sp.
TCGGTGGTGTGGGGGGGGATGCGGCGCGGATCTTTCTGCTGATCCGCGATCATCCGGAGCGAAAGTTGGCGGTCACGCTGGCGGTGGTCTTCGATCACCTGGTGGGGCTTGCGGCGATGTCTTTGGTGTTTTTCGTGCTGACGGCTGGGCATTTTGATGCGCTTGCGAGTCAGAGTGTGGAGACCAAGGTGATTATGAAATTCGCATGGATGTTTTTTGGCGGAGGACTTGCGATGATTGCTTTCATGTTCCTGGCCGCTTACCCGCCGATTCATGATCGGATCCATGCGCGTGGTCGGCATTGGAAAATCGCCTTCATGCGGCAGGTTCCGGTGCTGGTCGATTTGTATCGGAAGGAATGGAAGTATGCGCTGATTGCCTTGATCTCGGCGGTGGTGATGCTCCCGGTTTATTATGGAAGTTTCTGGTTTGGGGCGAAGGCGGCGGGCTCATCGGTTTCGGCCGGGCCTGTTTTGATCTCGATGCCGGTGGTCGATATGATGGCGGCGATGCCGCTTTCCGTCGCGGGAGTGGGGGTGAGGGAAAAGGTCTTCGAAACCCTGATGAGTGACCTCACCGGCATGGATCCGGGGACGGCGGTGGCAGCCTCCTTGATTGGCTTTTGTTGCACCTTGGTGTGGGCGCTGTTGGGAGGCTTGCTTTTCCTGCGGCCGAGTGATCGGGTTTCGGTCAAAGTGATCGAGGAAGTGACCGCAGATGACGATGGCAACCACTGAGCAAGGCCTGGGTGTCAGTCTGGCATCATCGTTTTTTGGGCATTATGCCCACTGTGGATTCCTGTGCGAACTGGAGAAGGCAGGCGTGATTCCGGGCAAGGTTGCAGGCGCGTCGGCGGGGGCCTTGGCGGGCGGGATGTGGGCGGCTGGCCTGCGAGGCGATCGGCTTTTGGAGGAAATCCTTTCCTTTGGGTTTCGGCGTTCGTTTTTTGATTTTTCAGCGATCTGGCGGTTGCCCGGGGTGCTGAGCTGGTCGTACTCGCCGGGGATTCTGGCGGGGACGCGGATGGAGCGTCGCCTGACACGCTTGTTCGGCGACATGAGGATTGAGGAAATCGACGATCCCAAGCTTGAACTGGCGGTGGCCAATGTTTGTCGCAGTGTCGGGGAGCTTCGGACGGAGGGGAGCTTGGTCGATTTTATGATTGCGAGCTTTTCGATGCCGCTCGTTTTTTGTCCTCGGACGATTGAGGGCGAACGCTTTCTTGATGGCGGGATTTCCAATGAGACGCCCTACGCTCACTGGCTGGATGATCCGGAGATCGATCAAATCGTGGTGCACAAGATCCGCATGGATGACTTGAGCGTGGGGAAGGGTTTTATGAATCCGGGGAAAGTCATTTCAGCGATTCATGCGATTCCGAATGCGGAGTTGGAGCAGTATCGCCGACGTCATGCGGAGGCTTCCGGCAAGGACGTGATCGTGCTGGAAACGGTGCAGTCGAATCCGGGTCTCGTACAAAGTCGGAGCAAGGGTCTGGCTTTGTTTGAGGCTGGGGCGGCGACGGCGAGGAAGTGGTTGGCGAACCGTTAGCGGGAGAAGTCGCCGATTCAAGTCGGCGGTCCAGGCCTTAGGGCTTTCGGGTTTTCAATCGGCACCAGGCTTTGACTCCGCCGAAAATGATCAAGGCGGCAAGGAGCGCTGCTCCGGTGTAGGCCCACCAAGGGATGGGGATTTTGACGAGGAACTGGTTGTTGATCGGCTTGGAAAGGGCTTCACCGAGAGTGTATTCCCAGATGAGGGTGCGGCCATTGTCGGCGGTTCCGGTCGCGTTGTGGGTCTTGGGTTGGTTGGGGAGATGGATGGTATAATTCAGGTTTCTCTGGCGGCGTTGGCTTCCGGTGATGGCCAGGGAAGCGAGGCCGAGCGCCTTTTGGAGATCGATCCGGCGGTCGAAGCTCACGGCGAGTCCTTCAAGTTTGACATCGAATTGACCACCGAAGCCAAGAGCGGATTCGGGCAGGGCCTTGATGATTTCGTTCTCCTGCATGCCGATGAGCGAGATCATCGAGTCGGTGGATGCTTTCAGAATGATGGTGGTATCTCCTGCGTTCGAGGTGATTGTGAGTTCTTCGAGATGAAGATCGGGTTCGGAATCGACGAGCTCTTGAATCTTCTCCCCAAGTCCCGACTCGCCTCCGATGAGTCCGAGCGCGCCTGCGGGGACGACATACTCCATTTCGGCGCGGCCGGATCCATCGGCCTTAATCCAGATTTCCTCACGGACGTCGAAGCAGGAGTTGAGGAGCGAGCAAGCGAGGGTGCAGAGCAAGAAAAGGAGGGGTCTCATGAGTCGGGCGGAGGCTGAGGGGCTTCGTGCATTATTTCAAGAAGGGGGGTTGCGGGGAATGGGGGCTGAGTCGAGGATGCGGGAACATGGAGCGCGTGATCGAGCCGGAACTTATGGACAGCCTGGACCCTGATGATCCGATGGCGATAAGAAGTCGTCGGGATTTGAGGTTGATCAACTTCATCATGGGCAATGAACGGTGGATTCGTGCTCAGGTGGCGGGTCATCGTGATGCGGCGGCGAAGGGCATCGTCGAAATCGGGGCTGGTGGCGGTGAGTTGCTCGGGAGTCTGGTGAAACATGGCCCCGCGACTGGCTATGATCTGGTGCCGAAACCCGTGCACCTTGACGATCGTGTTTCGTGGAAGCAGGGCGACCTGTGGGATCGTGAGGCTGAGCTTCGTGGAGGGATTCTTGTGGCCAATCTCTTTTTGCACCATTTGCAGGCGGACGAGTTGGTTCGCCTTGGTAAGATCGCAAAGCGATTTGAAGTGCTGGCATTTGTCGAGCCCCTCCGGACGAGAGATGCGCTGTGGATGGGTGAGCGGCTTTTGCCGATTGTGGGAGAGGCGACGAAGCATGATATGCTGGTGAGCATTCGGGCGGGTTTTGTCGCGGGTGAGTTGCCGGAGTTGCTGGGTTTGGGAGAGGATTGGAAAGTTTCTGAACGAAGCACGTGGCGCGGTGGTCATCGCGTGCTAGCTTCGCGCGCTTGAACAAAGGAATCACCATCGCAGGCGGAGGACTTGCTGGGCTTTCGCTGGCCGTGGGGCTGCGGAAGCGCGGGGTTCCTGTCGTGTTGCATGAGGCCGCTCGCTATCCTCGGCATCGGGTTTGTGGTGAGTTCATTTCCGGGGTGAAGCGCTCGACCTTGGAAGCTTTGGGGGTTTCTGGGGATCTGGCGGATGCGCAGCGGAACGTGCGGGCGATGTGGTTTCGAAAGGGTGATGAGTTGCTGGACGCGAAGATGCCGGAGGCGGCGCTCGGGATTTCTCGATACCTCTTGGACGAACGTTTGCGTGATCGTTTGATCGCGGAAGGTGGTGCTGTGGAAGAAGGTTCACGATGTGTTAGGGAGTCGCGTGAGGGCTTGGTCTGGGCGGCGGGGAGGTTACCGAGAAAAGGGGGCTGGATTGGTTTGAAATGCCATCTCCTGGATTTTCCGATGCGCGCGGAACTGGAGATGCATCTTGGATCGAATGGCTACGCGGGGCTCGCGCCGATCGAGGATGGGCGGGTGAACGTCTGTGGCTTGTTCAAGCTGGATCGAGCGAGGAAAGGTGAGGGGAGTGGTTTGTTGTTGGATTATCTGAGGCATGGTGGGAATGGAGAGCTTGCGGATCGGATCGAGCGTGCTTGTGTCGATGAATCATCGTTTCTCGGGGTTTCGGCTTTCGAGCTCGGCTGGCAGGGTGGCGATGAATCCCTTTGCACGGTGGGCGATGCGGAGGGAATGATTCCCCCCTTCACGGGAAACGGAATGAGCATGGCTTTCGAATCGGCGGAGTTGGCATTGGAGCCGTTGCTGCTGTGGTCGCAGGGTGAGCTTGCCTGGGAGGTGGCTGTTAGGAGAATCCACGAGGCGGCGAGGCGGAAATTCCGTCGGCGTGTGGCCAGTGCGATGGCGCTTCACAAGGTGCTGCTGGATGCCCGTGGGCAGCGCTTGATTGCCGCGATTTCAAAAACCGGCTTACTTCCTTTTCGTCCCCTGTTATCTCTCGTTCGCTGAATCATGTTTCTTGAATCCATTGCCACCGCCCTGCCGCCTCATCGATATTCTCAACCGGATTGTCTGGAGGCGCTGCGGGCGACGCCGACCATGGACGAGTTGAAGCCGCGTTCGAAAGCCTTGCTCGGGAAGGTGCTTTCGAATGGGGTTTCGGGGATTCAGTCGCGGCATTTCTGTGTCCCGGAAATTGCGCCGGTGGTGACGCGGACGGCGCAGGAGTTAAGTGAGTTCTTCGAGCGGGAGGCTCCGGTTCTGGCGGGTGATGCACTGGAGAAGGCCTTGGAGAAGGCGGGCGTGGAGGCGGCGGATTTGGATGCGCTCTTTATTTGCACCTGCACGGGTTATCTTTGTCCGGGAATTACCAGTCATGTGGCGGAGAAGCTCGGGCTGCGGTCGACGGCGTATTTGCAGGATTTGGTCGGGCTCGGATGTGGTGCGGCGATTCCGATGCTGCGCAGCGCTGAAGGGTTTCTTGCGGGAAATCCTGGGGCGAAGGTCGCGACGGTGGCGGTGGAGGTGTGCTCGGCGGCTTTTTATGCGGATGATGATCCGGGGGTGCTGATCTCGCTTTGTCTCTTTGGCGATGGGGCGGCTGCGGCGGTTTGGAGTGATGAAGGAGGCTCCGGGAAGTGGCAGACGGGGCATTTCACGACCGTCCATCGGCCGGAGCAGCGGGAGAAGATCCGCTTTGTGAATGCAGGCGGGAAGCTGAAGAACCAGCTTGATAAGGCGGTGCCGGGATTGGTGGCGGAGGCGGTTTCGGAGCTTTATGCGCAGAGGCAGAGCGACCCGGATCGGGTGCTGGCGCACTCGGGTGGGCGGGATGTGATTGATGCTTTGGAAGCGGTGCTGCCCTTCACTCTAACAGAGACGCGTGAGGTGCTCGGAGAGTGTGGGAATATGAGCAGTCCTTCGGTGATGTTTGCCTTGGAGAAGGCGGTGGCATCGGCCAATGAGGACAAGCGCTGGTGGCTGACGGCGTTTGGGGCAGGCTTTGCTGCGCACGCTTGTGAGATGTGGAGGTAGCAGCGGGACGCTCCTACCTCGGACTGGAGCGAGACGCTCCAGCCACGTTTCAGGTCGCTGGCGCGATGCGTTGGAGGAGGCGGCCGAGGACGAAGGCGGCAAGGGGAACGATGAGCGTGGCGAGGAGGAGTGGTTGCTGCCCGATGCCAAGATCAGGAGCGCCGAGGCTGGCGGCGATGGGGGCGGCGGCGATGAAGTCGATCAGAGGGATGCCGGCGAGGAGGGCGGACACGAAGCGGGGGACGGGCTTGCGGAATTTGGTGAGACAGAGGGCAAGCCAAATGGCAAAGGGGATCAGGCCGAGGATCGACGGAACCGGGTAGTAGATCATCCACCACGACGACATCGCAGCGAGCGGGAGGAAGAGCATGGCGCGGGAAAGCAGAACCATGCCGTGCGGTGGGTCCTCGGTGGATTCGTAGCGGGCGGCTAGGGAAAGGCCGGCGATGTAGATGAACAGGCCGAGGGCGTGGGTGACGAGGAAAATACTACTTCTGAAAATGACGGTCTGATCGATCAGTGAGTAAGCTGAATAGATAACATATGCGCCTGAATGATCTGGGGGCTCTGGTGGAGGGAAGCTGCCGATAAAGCCTATAGTATAGAGCCCGGCGCGGCAAAACCCCATCGGGATGACGGCCCAGCGTGTGCGCTTGTGGAGCCAGGTGTAGATGAGGATGAAACCAAGGATCGCGAGTGCGGCATAGAAGACGGGATAGCTCATGCTGGCTGCCGAGAGGATGCCGTTTAGCGCGAGAAAGATAGCGGCGACGAGATAGGTGAAGGGGCTGAAAAGTCCTGAGGGAAGGGCGCGCTCGGGGCGGTTCTGTTTGTCCCATTTTTGATCGAACCAATCGTTGGCGAGGTTTCCGGCGAAGTAGAGACTGAGGCCGATGAAGATCAGCTTTGTTAGATCGGCAGTGGGATCGGCGTGCCCGCCCCAATAGAACCAACCAAGCATGTAGCCGAGCCAGACGTTGCTAACGACGCTGGGGGCGTTGGCGATGCGTAGGGTGGCGAGGAGGGCGCGGAAGCTGGTCATGGCTGATTCAATGCTTGGCGATGAGGCTGGAAGCCTCAGCCACGGTCCAATACCCAGCGGTATTCGGCGGCGATTTGTTCTTCGACGGGGCGCTGCATGGCTGTCGGGAGGACGCCCCAGGTGTAGGTTTCTATTTCAAAATGGGAGCAGATGCCAGGATCGGCGGCGCAGAGTCTGAGGACGTCTTCGACCTGGCCGCGGGTGGAATGGAGGGGCGGTTCGGGGAGCTGATCGAGCGGGATGTGAAAATGGATTCGCCACTGCTCGGCATCGCTTCCATAGGTGTGGACGGCGAGTCCGTCCGGGAGGTCGGCATGGCGGGTGATGCGGCCGTTGGGATGAAGCTCCATCACCTGGTGAAGATAAGTCGGTTCGTCGAAGGCGCTGATGGCTCCGATGGCACCTTCTTCGCTTGGATCGAGCGCGATGGCGGCAGAGAGGTGGATCTTGGAAATGCGAATGCCCTCGTTTCGCATCACCGCGAGTGAACTACGGGCATCTTCGTACTCAAGCGCGAGGTGGCAGCAGTCGTAGTTGATACCGATGCGGCGTTTGACCTGTTCGTGGTCATCGGCGTCGGCGAGGAGGCGATCGTAAAAGCGCAAGGTCTCCTCGGTGTTTTCGAAGTGCCCGAGAGGTTCGGGCTCGAGCCCGAGGTGGAGGTCCCTTTCGGAGACGCTGCTCAGGGCATCGAGGAAAGCGGCGAGTTCGATCAGGTTTTCGCGGATGATTTCTTCGTCGGCTCGGAATGCCTTGAATGATCCGGGAAGGGTCGAGACGGAGCCTTCGATTCCTTCGGGCACGAGGCTGGAGATGATGGTGAAGAGTTCTTTGGTGTATTCGACGCGAGCGGGGTCGGTCCAATCGGGGCGGTAGACGTTTTCTTTCACTCGGGTGCCGTGGAAATCGCCATAAGGAAAGCCGTTGATGGTGAAGACGTAGGTGTTTTCGGAGTCGAGCCAGTCTTTGAAGCGCTCCAAGTGATCACCGGCGAGGAGTTCACGAGCTGCTTTGGCGGAAAGGCGGAGGCCGATGGCGAATGGACGGTCCATGCCGGCGACGATATCCCGGACTTTGAGGGTGTGCGTGGAGATCGCGGCGAAAGTTTCCTCCCACGACTCGGCGGGGTGAATGTTCGTACAGTAGGCCAAGTGACCGTGGGCAAATCTCATACTCGGAGCATGAAGGATGCGCGGGGCTGCGCAAGACTTGGCGTTCGGAAGCTTGACCGGAGCTGCCGTGCTGCTTTTCTTGTGAATGATATGAGCGAGATGCCACCACCGATTCCTGCGGCCACTGGCCCGGCCGAAAGTTTGAGAGATTTTGTCACGAGAACTGCCGAGCGCGATCGCGGGCACGGTGTCTTCGAGTTGGAGACACCTCGATTCCTGGAGGTGAACCTAAATGGCCGGATGAATATCAAAGTAGGCTCAATGGTGGCCTACGAAGGCCAGATCAAGTTTACTCGTGAGGGCATGCTCGATCAGGGGGTTGGCAACCTTTTGAAAAAGGCGATCTCGGGTGAGGGCATGCGGATCTCCTACGCCGACGGCCAGGGCCAGCTGTATCTCGCGGATACGGGGAAAAAGATCATCGTGCTGAATTTGAAGAACGAGAGTCTGGTGGTGAATGGCAATGACGTGCTGGCTTTCGAACCGACGCTTCCGCACAAGATTACGATGATGAAAAGGTTGGTGGGCTTCGCGGCTGGCGGTTTATTCAACGTCCGGTTTGATGGAAGTGGCCTGCTGGCCATCACCAGCCACTATGAACCCATCACGCTCAAGGTGGAACCCGGTCGCCCCGTAACGACGGATCCGAATGCGACCATTGCATGGAGTGGTAGCTTGAATCCACAACTGAAGACCGATGTCTCGCTGAAGACATTCCTTGGGCGAGGATCCGGTGAGTCGATCCAGATGCACTTCGAAGGGGACGGTTTCGTGGTCGTTCAGCCCTACGAGGAAGTCTATTTCCAGCATACTGGAGGTTGATCGGATTGCGCTCGGAGGCATTTCGGCGATAGTGGAAGCGGATGCCGGAAGGAGTCGCCGAAGAAATCGAAGAGCTTGCCGTTGTCGGACAGTGGTCGTCGCTGGACGAAGCATACGAGCATGCCCTCGTCGTGCTGGCGATGAATCTCGACTGCTTCGTGCGGGAGATCGACGGATTTTTCGCGCTCGAAGTGGAGCCCGAGAGGGAGGTGGCGGTTCGGCATGAACTCAGTGAGTATGTCGCTGAGCAGCAGCATTGGCGGGAGCGGGCGGAGCTATCCGTTGGCGCGGTTGGTATGGAGCTTGGCTTGCTCTGGATATTGTCCTTGGTGGCGATCTTTCTCCTACAGATCAAGGATCCCGGGATATCCGATCGTTTTTGCAATTCGGCGGTCGATGTGGTGGCAGGTGGTGAGTGGTGGCGCACTTTTACGGCGCTCTTTCTTCACGGTGATCTGCCGCATCTGGCGGGCAATGTGTTTATAGGCGGAGTTTTTTGCTATTTCGTCGTCCAGTCGTTTGGGCAGATCAGAGGCTGGGTCCTGATTCTTGCCAGTGGGGTGATCGGGAATGCACTCAATGCGGTGCATCACTATCCCGAGTCCTTTTATTCGCTGGGTGCTTCGACCGCGACCTTTGGAGCGGTGGGTTTGCTGGTAGGGTTGGGGATGGTGCTGGCTTGGAAGTCGCGGGCTTATCGGATGTTCAAGCCGATGATGGTGCCCTTGGCAGTCGGGCTAGTCGTGCTCGGATGGTATGGTGTGGGAGATGGCAATACCGATGTGTTGGCTCACCTATTTGGATGGGTTTCAGGAGTGGTCCTCGGAACAATCGCCGCGAGGGGGATGGAGACGGAGGTCCCTCGTTAAGCAGCACTCCCGCCATTTGGTATGCATGGCCGGCTGCCGGGGTTTGTTTGTGTTGTCTTGTCCCGTCCTCGGAGAGAGGCTGGGTGGCGATGAAGGGGACGATTTGGTGTTTGCACGGGGCGGTGGGGATGGCGGATGACTGGCGGGGATTTTCTGTGCCCGGCTGGGTGGTGAAGCGGGTGGATCTTTGGCGTTTTCTCGACTGCTGTCCGATGTCGATGGAGGCGTTCGGTGCGGCGCTGAATCGGGAGGTGGAGGCGACGCAGGGGCGGAAGGTGTTGCTGGGTTACTCGATGGGGGGGAGGTTGGCGCTGCATGCGCTTTTGGAGGGGGTGTCGTCGGAGCGAGACATGCCGGGCACTGACTGGAGCGAGACGCTCCAGCTACTCTGGGATGCGGCGGTGATCGTTTCGGCGCATCCGGGCTTGGTGGATGAGGAGGAGAAGGTGGCGCGTCGGGCAAGGGATGCGGAGTGGGCGGCGAAGGCTCTGAATGGGGATTGGAAGGCGTTTCTGGAAGAGTGGAATGCGCAGGCGGTGCTGGGATCTCGGGCGGAGCTTGGAGGGGATCGGAGTTTGCTGCAGCAGCGCCGGCAGGCGGTGGCGCGGAGTTTCATGGACTGGACGCTGGGAGGGCAGGAGGCGCTGAGCGAGCGGCTGAAGGAGATCAAATGTCCGCTGCTGTGGTGTGTGGGAGAGAGGGATGCCAAGTTCCGGGCGATTGGGGAGAGGGTTGAAATGCTCAGGGGCAGAAATGCCCCTGCTCCGCTCTGGGTGGCGGAGGGGGCGGGGCATCGTGTGCCTTGGGAGGTGCCTGGGGCATTTGCAAAGAAGGTCGGGGAATTTCTTGAGCGTGAGGTTTCCTAGGACAGACTGTCACCGACATGTGGACCAGCGTTAGAGAATTTGAGGACATCCGCTACGAGACGGCCGATGAGGGGCAGATTGCAAAGATCACCATCAACCGGCCTGAGGTGCGGAATGCTTTCCGTCCGCAGACGGTGAAGGAGATGCTGATCGCTCTTGAGCTGGCGCATGAGGACGCGACGGTGGGCGTCGTCATTTTGACAGGTGAAGGCGATTTGGCTTTCTGCTCGGGTGGCGACCAGAAGGTGCGTGGTCACGCGGGCTACGTCGGCGATGACGGGGTGCCGCGGCTAAACATTCTCGACGTGCAGAAAAAGATCCGCCAGATGCCGAAACCGGTGGTGGCGATGGTGGCGGGCTATGCGATCGGCGGGGGGCACGTGCTGCATGTCGTGTGCGATCTGACGATTGCGGCGGAGAATGCGCGCTTCGGGCAGACGGGGCCGAAGGTGGGGAGTTTTGATGGGGGGTTGGGATCGAGTTATCTGGCGCGAATCGTCGGACAGAAGAAGGCTCGGGAAATTTGGTATCTTTGTCGCCAGTATGATGCGAAGCAGGCGCTGGAGATGGGCCTGGTGAATACGGTGGTGCCGCTTGAGCAGTTGGAGGCGGAGACGCTGCAGTGGTGTCGCGAGATGTTAGAGCATTCACCGCTGGCGCTGCGCTGTTTGAAGTCTTGTCTGAATGCCGATTGTGATGGTCAGATGGGCCTGCTCGATATGGCGGGCAATGCGACGCTTCTTTATTATATGAGTGAGGAAGCGAAAGAGGGGAAGCAGGCCTTCATTGAGAAGAGGAAGCCTGATTTCTCGAAGTTTCCCAGAGTGCCGTGATTCGCGCGTTTCTGTTAGCCACTCGACCGAAGACCCTGCCTGCCGCCGTGGTGCCGGTGTGGGTAGGTTGTGTGTTGGCTTGGAAGCTCTCGGGAAACTGGAGTGCGAAGCTGGCGGTGGCGACTTTGTTAGGCGCGGTGTTCATTCAGATTGCGACGAATTTTTTCAACGATGCGATCGATGCAGCGAAGGGCGCGGATACGGAGAAGCGCCTGGGGCCGAAGCGGGTGACGGCGAGTGGCTTGCTATCGCGCCGGACCGTGATGATGTGCGGTGCGTTTTTTCTGGTGTTGGCCTTTGTCTGTGGTGTGGTGCTTTATCAGGCGGCGGGCTGGCCGATTTTGGCGATCGGGGTGCCTTCGCTTTATCTGGCTTTTGGTTATACGGGGGGTCCGTTGCCGCTGGCATATCGGGGGCTGGGAGAGCTCTTTGTGGTGCTCTTTTTCGGCATCGTGGCGGTTTGTGGGACGGTGTTTATCCAGACGCTTGAGTGGCGTCCGGAAGCGCTGCTGCTGGGATTGCAGGTGGGTTTGCTTTCGGCGGTGCTGATTTCGATCAACAACCTGCGGGATCGTGAGGAGGATTCGACGACGGGCAAACGGACCTTGGCGGTTCGCTGGGGCGGGCGGGCGGCACGGATTTTGATTTGGTTTGAGATCAAGGCGGCGGCGATTCTTGGCTTGGGTTGGATTTATTTTGGTGAGCCATGGCTGGTTTTGGGGACTTTGCCGCTGTGGCTGGCGGGGTTTCGGATCATCTGGGGTGTGCTGACGGAGCCTGAGGGGCCACGGATGAACCGACTTCTGGCGATCGCGGCGGTTCAGCTCGTCGCCTTTGCTGGGATGTTTCATTTGTTTGCAGCGAAGTTCTGAGGTTTGCGTGTTGGGCTCATCCGTGGCAGGGATCGGGCGTGGCAGATGATCTCTGGTTTTGGAAATACAAGCTCACGGCACGGCAGCCGCTGAATGCGAAGAGCATGCGGCGTGATCACGTCGGTGCGTTGGTGAGGATTGGTGAAGGTTTTGCCTGCTTGCATCCGTGGCCGGAGCTGGGGGATCCGACGCTTCAAAAGTGCCTCGATGATCTGGCGGGCGCGCGGCGTTTTGTGCTGGTCCGGCGGGCAGTCCGCTGCGCGCAGGAGGATGCCGATGCGCGCTTCATTGGTGATCCTCTGTTAGAGGAAATTGATGTGCCGGATAGTCATGCGACCTTGCCTTGGCAAGATGCACGGATCGTGGAGAGTGCGGTGAGCAAGGGTTTCAAGCGGGTGAAACTGAAGATGGGCAAGGATCTGAAGGCGGAAACGGCATTCTTTTTGGAACAGGCGGGGCTCCATCCGGGTTTGCGCTGGTGCATCGACTTCAATGAAGTGCTGATCCCGGATGAGGTTGAGGCTTTTCTAACAAGTGTGCCGGAGGATGTGCGGCAGCGGATCGATTTCCTCGAGGATCCCTGTCCGTATTCGCCGACGGCTTGGGCGAGATTGTGGAAGCAATTCCGGATTCCTCTGGCGGTCGATCGCGAGGCGGTGCCTGCCTGCGATGCGGCTCAGATCATGATCGTGAAGCCGGCGGTGGATGAGCCTTGGTTGCTCGCTGAGTCGGCCGGTGGTCGTGGCCAGCAGGTGATCGTCACGAGTTATATGGAGCATCCGCTGGGTCAGGTTTTCGCGGCATGGGAGGCGGCGAAGCTGAATGTGCAGTTTCCGGGGATCGTGGGGCTTTGTGGCTTGCAGACGCATCATCTTTTCACGCCAAGCGATTTCGCCGAAAGGCTGGGTCGATGGTCTCCGACTTTTCAATCGCCTGGAGGCACGGGGCTAGGCTTTGACGATTTGCTTGAGAAGCTGCCATGGAAATCACTTACCTGAGAGATCCGGCGTTTTGGCAGTCTGCCGAGCCGGTGGCACCGGGCACGAACTTTGTGTTGCCGGGTGATCAAGATGGTGAGTTGGACGGCTTGGTGTTTTTCCAGACCTCAGGCTCGACGGGGCAACCTCGCTGGATCGGGCTTTCGCGCGAGGCGTTGCTGCTTTCCGCGGCGGTGGTGAACCGCCATTTGCAGGTCGATCAGGATTCGTGCTGGGGTCTGTCGTTGCCGCTGAACCACGTTGGTGGATTTGGCGTGGTGGCTCGGGCTTTTGAGGCGGGCTGCGAGTTGGCGCGGTATCGTGAGAAGTGGGAGCCAGCTCTTTTTACAGAGTGGGTGAAAAGGGAGCGGGTCAGCCATGTTTCGCTGGTCCCGACACAGGTGCATGATCTGGTCCGCGAGCAATTGCATGCGCCATCGACACTCAGGGTGGCGGTGATTGGTGGGGGTAGGCTTGATGGTGGAATCGGGGGGGCAGCCAGGGCGCTCGGCTGGCCGGTGCTGGCGAGCTATGGGATGACCGAGGCGGGCTCGCAAGTTGCGACTCAGAGCCTTGAACTACTCGATCAGGGGTACCAAAGCGGACCGATCTCTGTTTTGCCGCATTGGCGGGTGAAAATTGGTGATGAGGGAAGAATCGCGGTTCGTGGCAAGGCCCTGTTTGCCGGTGAGTTGATTCGGTCTGATGAGAAATGGGTTTTCTCGAAGAGGGTAGGTGACTGGTATTCGACGAGTGATCTGGGCAAGCTCGAGAGTGGCGACTTGCTTCTAACCGGTCGGGCGGATGCCTTGGTCAAGATTCTTGGTGAATTGGTCGACCCGATGGCCGTCGAGCGCGAGCTCGCAGTGCCTGAATTGGTCGTGGTTGCCGTGCCGGATGCCCGGAAAGGAAAACGCCTGATCGCGGTTTGCGATCAGGCGGTGGTTTCCGGGCTGATTGCGAGCCGGGTAGAGGCCTACAATCGTGAGGTCGAGGGCTTTCGCCGAATCGATGAGGTAGTCTGCGTTGATGCCATTCCCCGCAGTGATCTTGGCAAGGTAAGGCGTCTAGAACTTGCCAATCTTATCCAAGATCACATGGCATGAGTTTTGAATCATGAACTGACGATCCGGTCACGGTGAGCGTGCCCTTGGCAGTGCCTACCAAGGTGTCGATGCCATCAACCACGCCATCGGCACCCGGGTCGTAGAACTCGAGCAGGATATCTCCGCTGGCAGTTTGGGCGACGCCGATGACCGGCCAGGCAAAACCGGACGAGCCTCCGATGAAGGAAGTGAAGGCGGATTTAAGGAAGAAGTTCTAAAGCGATCTCGCCGCCTGAAGACTTTATTCGGATACCTGCCCCGCCTGCACGGCGGTCAGGGCGATGGTGTAGAGGATGTCTTCGACGGAGGCTCCGCGACTGAGGTCGTTGACGGGTTTGCGGAGGCCTTGGAGCATCGGACCCATGGAGACGACGTTGGCGGAGCGCTGGACGGCTTTGTAGGTGGTGTTGCCGGTGTTGAGGTCGGGGAAGATGAAGACGTTGGCGCGACCGGCGACGGTGCTGTTAGGGGCTTTGGTCCTGGCGACTTCGCGGATGCTGGCGGCGTCGTATTGAAGGGGGCCGTCGACGATGAGCGAAGGGTCGCGGCGGCGGACGATATCGGTGGCTTGGGTGACTTTATCGACGTTGCTGCCGGCACCAGAGCCGTGGGTCGAGTAGCTGATCATGGCGACGATGGGTTCGATGCCGAAGGCTTTCGCGGAGTTGGCGCTTTGGATCGCGATGTCGGCGAGGAGTTCGGCATCGGGGTCCGGGTTCACGGCACAGTCGCCGTAAACGAGGACCTGGTCGGGAAGGCACATGAAGAAGACCGAGGAGACGGCGCGGGCGTCGGGGTGGGTTTTGATCAGCTGGAGCGCGGGGCGGATGGTGTTGGCGGTGCTTTGGATGGCCCCGGCAACAAGTCCGTCCACTTCGTCGAGCGCGAGCATGATGGTGCCAAGCACGGTGTTGTCACGCAGGCTTTCGACGGCGTCCTTTTCGGTCATACCCTTGCTGCGGCGGCGTTCTAACAAGGGTTCGAGATAGCGGTCGCGGACTTCGGCGGGGTTAATGATTTCGATGCCGGGATGAAGGGTGAGGCTGTTGATGCGTGCGACTTCGATGATTTGCTGAGGGTCACCGATGAGGAGGCATTTGGCGATGTCTCGCTCGGCGCAGCGAATGGCGGCGTGGATGGTGCGGGGTTCCTCGCCCTCGGGAAGGATGATGCGCTTTAGGTTGCGGCGGGCGATGGTGGTGATGCGGTGACGGAAAGCGGGTGGAGAAAGACGTTTTTCGACCGTCATGGAGCAACGGTTTCTGAGCCATGTGGTATCCATTCCGAGGGCGACGGTTTCCATGACCAAGTTGATGCGCTCGACGTCTTCTACGGGGAGTTCGGGGTTCAGGGTGAATAGAAGTCTCGCGGACTCGAAGGAACTGGTGCCGACCTGAATGATGGGCAGTCCGCCATTGAGTGAGAAGGCGTCCTTGCAGAAGGCGAGGGTGGCGGGGTCGGCTTCGGTGTCGCCGGTGAGGACGAGTCCGGCGAGTTGGATGGATTTATTTGCCGCGACGGCGGAGGCCACAATGATGTCGGAGCGGTCGGATGGTGTGACGATCAGCGTGCCCGTTTTGAAGGCACGAAGCATATTGGGGACGGTGCGGTCGCAAAGGGTGATCTCTTTGATGCGGCGGGAATTCATGTCGCCGGGGAAGATGATCTTGCCATTGAGTTGGTTGACGATATCGGCAACGCGTGTGGCGGCGAGGTCGGGGCTTGCAGGGACGAGGCCGATGATGTCGAAGCGGAGTTTGTTGGGTTTGATGCGTTCTTGAAGCGCCTTGAGGACTTCATGGGCAGTTGCAGATTTGAGACCAAGTTCTTCTGAAAGGCCCGGGAGATCAACGTGATTGAGAACGACTGCGGGTTGCACTTCCAGAATGGCAGGAGGCATGCTGTTGAGCATCTCATCGAGCTGGTGGACGAGGGCATCGATGCTGTTTTCGATGGGGCGTGCGACGAGGATGACCTCGGCATTCAGGGCGCGGGCAAGGGCGGCGTTGATGGCCTGCGCTCCGGGAAGATCCGGTGTGGCGACAACGCCTTCGACAATGATGGTTTCCTGTTCTTTGGGGATCTTTTCGAAATGACTGATGACCTCTTCCATCAAGTCGTCGATGTGGCCACTGGCGATGGCCTCTTTCACCCGCTCATCGGAGATGGCCGCGACAGGCTTTAGAGTGTTGGTGACTTCGAGGTAGGCTGAGGAGCGATCAAAATTCTCACCAGCGCGTGGCTGGCTGAGGGCTTTGAAGAATCCGATGGGTGCTCCGAGCCGGTCGAAGGTGCGGACGAGGCCAATGCTGACTGAGGTTAGACCGACGCTTCTGCCTGCGGGGATGGTGAGAAAGGTGTGTCGTGGCATGGTTGCTTTTGACGTTAGGATTAGCAGAGTTTTGCGGTTGCTTGCGCAATGGCGAATTCTTCGTTCGTTGCGACGACGATTGCGGTAGGTCCATTAGAATCATCGGTAGTGATGATTCCACTGGATGAGGAGCCTGCGATTTCATTACGCACTGGATCGAGTTCGAATCCGAAGGCGGCGAGGTGGGTGAGGGTCTTTTCTCGAACAAGTTTGGAGTTTTCGCCGATACCGCCGGTGAAGATGAGGGCGTGCGGCATGCCTTTGAGGGCTACGGTGAGGCCAGCGATCTCGCGGGCGAGGCGGAAGCAGAAGACGTCGATGGCGAGCCGGGCGGACGGATTGCCGGCGTGATACTCTTCGGTGAGCACACGCAGGTCGTTGGAGATGCCGCTGAGGCCGATGAGGCCGGACTTGCGATTAAGGAGGTCGGTGATTTCATCGAGGCTGAGGCCTGCTTCCTTGGCGAGAAAGTTGTGGAGGTTGGGATCGAGGTTTCCGCTGCGGGTGCCCATGACGAGGCCTTCGAGGGGGGTGAGGCCCATGGAGGTATCGACGGATTTTCCATTGAGTATGGCGGTGGCGCTGCAGCCGTTGCCGAGGTGGGCGGAGATCAGGCGGCTGTTGCTGAGATCAAGATTGAGAAGTCGCGCTGCCTCCTCGGCGACGTAGGCGTGGCTGGTACCATGAAAGCCATAGCGACGGATTTGGTGCTTTTGATAGAGGGTGTCCGGGATGGCATATCGGTAGACCTCTGGAGCGATGCTTTGATGAAATGCGGTGTCGAATACGACGACTTGGGGAACGCCGGGAAAGAGGCGGGCGGCGGCTTCGATGCCGAGGGCATTGGGGATGGCGTGAACGGGAGCGAGTGGTGCCAAGGCCCGGATCTCGGCGAGCACATTGGCATCGACGAGCACGGGAGCGGAGAATTTTTGGCCGCCATGGACGACTCGGTGACCGACGGCGGTGACGTTGAGCCCTTTCAGCGCAGGCTCGGATCGGAGGCCATTGAGAGCCGCATCAAGGGCGGCGGCGTGATCTCCCTGGGACAGGCATGCGATGGACTGTCGCGGGCTGTCCCCGACACGGTAGTGACCCTCGATGGATTGGGTGCTGATACTGTCGACGGCACCTGTCGCGATGGGCGTTGAGTCGTTTGCTAGGAAGAGAGCCAGCTTAACCGATGAGCTGCCGCAGTTGATGACAAGAATCAGCATGGGTGATGGGGCGAGTGTGGCTCAGGGAGCCCGTAGCGGGAATCTTGATATCACCAATTTTCCGTTATCAGTCGCATCAATGCAGAAGTTGCGCGACGAGATCGCTGGCGGCGTAGGTGCTGCCACTGGCAGGGAGCATGGCACGGATGCTTGCGATGTCATCGCCCAGAGTGATCAACGCGGCTTCGTCGCTGGCGTCGGTACGGGTTTGGCTGAGGCCGATGGCGGCACCGAGTGAATTGCACAGGCATTTGGCACCGACGGTGCGGGCGATGTCGCCGCCTTTGGCGACATAGGACTCGGTGGGCTCTGCGGAGCAGCGGAAGCCGATGTTGCCGTCGGCTTTCAGGTAGGGTTCTCGTAGCACGCCGATGTCGCAAACTCGCTCACGGGAGTCATAGGTGCTGGGGTCCGAAAGTGTTCCAGGCACCTGCGCGGCCTTAAATGGGAAGCCGGTAGGTGAGGCGGCGGGATCGGTGAAAACCTTGAGATCATTGTTTCGGATGGCATCGACGATCCGAGACTTGAGCGTGGGTTCGAATCCGGACTCCTTGCTCAGGGCAAAGGCGGTGCCGACTTGGATGCCGACAGCGCCGGTGGCCTGTGCTTCGCGCAATTTTCCCGCCTGGCCAAATCCGCCGGCGAGCCAGAATGGCAGGCCGATTTCGCGGAAGGCAGCAGTGTCGATGGCATCCCGCGGGCCATAGACTGGCTCGCCGGCATCATTGAGTTTCATGCCTCCACGTGGTGGTGCGTTGTGGCCACCTGCGGTGGGGTATTCGATGACAAAGCCATCGACTTGACCGGATGCCTTTTTATGCAGGGTTTTGGCGAGCACGGCTGAGGAAACGACGGCGAGGAAAGCGGGGCGTTTGAGTGATGGCGTGGGGATACCGCAGACTTCGACGGGATCGAAAGAAAGGATGACCGGTTCGGTGGCACCGGTGACGTCGATGCGGAGTTCAGCGGTTTGGTTTTCCGCGAGGCGGTCAAGCACGCCGGGGATCTGGCGCGGGATGCCGGCACCCATGAGGACGTAATCGACCTTCGCGAGCATGGCCCCGTAAAGAAAGGGCATCGTCGGAATCTGGCTCTTTTCTAACAGGTTGAGTCCGACGATTCCAGCGTGTCCTTCTTTTGCCAGCCAGACCGTGACGTAGCAGGAAAGGACCGAGAATTCTTGTGAGGCGGTGGATGGCGGGATTGAAGACATCGGAACACTTCGAAACGGAACGTCAGAGGCTTTTCCTCCATCGATGAAGTAACGGTTCAGGAAGCGCTCGGTGAGGCTTTGGTTTGGGAAACTGGCGAGGGCGCGTCGGATGTGGCCACCTGGATCGCCCAGTTGGAGGTTTCGGGCGACGACGACGTCGATCATGGTTCCGGAGACGACACCCAGTTGCCCGGTGGAAGAAACGGCTCGGGCGAGTTGCCAGTTCGAGACGCCGACGCCCATGCCGCCCTGAATGATTTCGGGAAGCGGTGAGGAGGTGGGGAAATGTGATGTCATGGTTTCGTGGGATGAGTATCTAACAGTTTGCGACGGAGGGTGCTGCCTTTTCGTCTTGGGAGAGATCTAAGATTGGTTGGCGTCGGGGGGGCTGGCGCGGAGGCTACGAAGGGCGGCTGCGGCACGTTTGCGGCGTGGGCAGTTCGTTTTGATGATGCCATCTTCGAAGACGGGTTGGTTGAGCTCGCGACGGAGCTTCCATGACCAGACGGCGAGAATGATGACCCACAGGATCGCGGCGTAAACGAAGTGAGTGATGCGGACTTTGAAGATGAAGTCCGAAGTGAGCCGTGTGGCGGCGGTGAAGAGGACCGCGCCCCAGAGCCAGTGAAACCACTTCATCGGCGATGAGAGTCGATCGTGGCGATCGTTGTGGCCGAGGATCACGCGGGTGGCGACGACGAGCATGAGGAGGCCGGCGCTACTGATGAACATCAGATGCAGCATGCCGATGCGAAGTGGCGGGAATGCGACGGCAAGCAGCCAACCGGCGGCGGCGCAAGGAAGGATCCAGCGAAGAGCAAGGCCGAGGCCGTTGACTTTAGTCCATGCGACGAGTCCAGGAACGGAGCGGCTGAGATGAATGACGACGACGATGCAGCGCAGCAGCATGCCGGAGGGACCGGGTCGCCAAGCTTCAAGGGCAAAGCTGGCGATGAGTAGTAGTCCGACGATCAGGGATTCAATGAGGAGGCGCATCCAACCGGGAGGGATGGTGGTGCTGTCGGGAAATGAGTGGGTTGATTTCCGGCCGAAGAAGCGCGGGAGGAGGTAGGGAGCGACGCCGAGGATGGGTAGCCAGAGGAAGCCTTGGAAATAGAGGAGACGCCAGAAGGTCCGGACCGGAATCGTGTAAGTGAGGAAGGACTCCATGCTCAGGGCGAAGCCGGCAAGCATCGCTCCAGTGATGCCGAGGAAAACGAGGGGCAGGCCTGGCGGTGGGACATCCTGGCGACCAACGAAGACCCGGAAGAGCATGCTTTTGAGCACGCCAAGCAGCCAGAAGCCGGTAAAGAGATCGGCCGTAGCGATCTTGTTTAGGGCGAGGAAAATGAAGACGGCAAGTGCCGTGAAAGTATGAAAGATGATTTCGAAGCGGCACCACGGGTCGCTCCCTAACAGCCGTGGACCGGCGGTAGCGATGAAGCCGGTGATGAAGCATCCTGCGAAGCCGATGATCATCCATCGGGCGTGGGCTTCGAGCGGGTAGGCCGTGATCCACCCACCGAAATACGCCGGCCATAGTAGGACTCCTATGGCTGAGGCGATGATGCCGAGCGGGAAGAACAGTCGGAACGGTTCGGCGGCGACTCGGTCGAGCTTTGATGGAAGTCCCATGGTGGGATCAAAGGAGTTACCCAACTTTCTCGATATGGGCCATTTCAGAGCCGATTTCCTCATCGCTGAGGTAACAGCCGGGATCGCTTCCCCAGAGATCGCCATTGGCGAAGGCGGAGCGGGTACGGAAGCCGCCGCCGCAGGTGCTGAACCATTTACAGCCGGCGCAGCGGCCATACATAAGGGCCTGGCGTTGCCCGTTGGTGAGATTGCCGATGGAGCGGATCTCCTCAAGAATCGGTGCCGAGAGCGGATTGCCGCCTTCCCAGATGGTGGAGAATGGGGTCTTCTTGACGTTGCCAAGTTGGACGTCTTGCCAGAACTGATCGGGATGAACGTTGCCCTGGGTGTCGATGTTCGAAATGGCCCGACCGGAGCTGTTAGCTCCGCCACCGTTCCAGTTGAGGAGTTGGCGGGCTTGTGCCAGGTTCGGGTGGTTTTCCTGCTCCATGCGGTGGAGGAGGTAAGCGCCGTCGGCTGGTTGGGTGACGGTCAGGACTTCGCGGCTCTGATTGGTGGTTTGCCAGTGTTCGACACGTTTGATGATGGTATCAATGGCGTGGCGCGACTCGGCGGGGTCGAGCACTTGAAGCTCGCTGCCGCGTCCGGCAGGGACGAGGTGATAGAAGCAGGTCCGCTGGATGCCTTGTTCTTCGATGAAATCGAGAATGCGTTCGATGTTGGCGACGTTGTGTCTTGTGAGGGTCATGCGAAGGCCGGTCTTTTGGCCGACGTCTTCACAGTTACGGAAGCCTTTCACGGCCGCGTCGAATGCGCCCTTCTTGCCTCGGAATTCATCGTGGATCGCGCCGATACCATCGAGCGAGATGCCGACGTAGGCGACGTTTGCTTTCTTTAGCAGAGCTGCCTTTTCCGGAGTGATGAGGGTGCCGTTGGTTGAGATGGTGAGCTTGAGCCCGAGCTCGGTTGCGTAGTCGACGATGTCGAAAAAGTGCGGGTGGATGAGAGGCTCGCCACCGGAGAGGAGAAGTGATGGAACTTCGTATGCTGCAAGGTCCTTGATAACATCCTGTATTTGTTCCCAGCTCAATTCCCCGGGATACTGCTGAGCCATGGAGTCCGAGTAGCAGTGGACGCAGCGCAGGTTGCAAGTGCGGGTGATGTTCCAGACGACGATGGGCTTGCGTGCGCGCGAGCTTGAAGCCGAGCCGTGGCCCTGACCGTAGCGCAGGTTGTCGGCAGGTTGAGCCTCTCCGGTCCAGAGTCGGGTAATGTTGATCATGTGCTTGGTAGTGCAGGTTGATAAGAGCAGGATGGGTCCTCAGCGAAGGCATCGCCGCTGACGCCATAGGCGCGTGCCCGGGAGCCGCCACAGATGGTGCGGAATTCGCAGCGTCCGCATTTGCCGCCAAGGGCATCGGAGTCGCGGAGGCTGACGAAAAGAGGATGCTTGCGGTAGATCCAGGCAGGATGGTGCTCGCGCACCGTGCCGCATTCAAAGGGAAGGAAGCCGCTCGGACTGACGACGCCGGTGTGGGAAATGAACATGACGCCACGACCATCACGGATGCCGAGTGGCGAGCGCATGCCTTGGCGGCCTTTGCTTCCGCCTTTGCCGCTCTGGGCAAGGACGCGGCGGAAATGATGACCTTCGGTGGTTTTGATGGCGAAGGGAGCCTTGCCAACAAGATCGGCCATTTGTTGGAAGATCTTTTCGAGATCCTCAGGTTTAGGAACTTCGTTGGCTTGGGCGCGACCCGTTGGCACGAGGATGAAGACGCTCCACATGGCAGGCTTCAGTTCGAACATGAGATCCCGAAAGGCATCGAACTCGTGAAGATTGGACCTGGTCAAGGTTGTGTTGATTTGAACCGTGAGACCGGCATTGTGGGCCAACTCGACGGCGGCGATGGTGCGGTCAAAGGTGCCGCCGACTCCACGGAAGGCGTCATGAGTTTCCTGACTTGCTCCGTCGAGGCTCAGGGAAATGCGTTCGATCCCGGCTTCGCGGATTGCATTGAAGTCGAAATGCATCAGGCGGGCGGTGCCAGATGGACTGAGTCCGACCCGGATACCGGCATCGGTGGCACGGCGGGCGATGGCGAGGACGTCGCGACGCATCAGCGGGTCCCCGCCGGTAAGGATGAGCATCGGTGGCTTGAGCTCGGCGAGCTGATCGACGAGGTTCAGCGCTTCGGTTTCGCTCAGTTCGTTGGCGTGACGCTTGGGTTGGGCCTCCGCGCGGCAGTGTTGGCAGGCAAGAGCGCAGGCGCGGGTGACTTCCCAAAAGACGAGAAAGGGCCGTTCCGAAAAGGGATCTTTGGAAGGCGTTGGAGCTTGTAATGAGGCAACCATTTGTGGACGCATTCAATGGTGGGATGCCAAATGACTCCACGCTCCTCAAGTGACTAATCGCGCATTTTTTGCTTTTTCGGTAATCTTTGGTGGGCGAATTGCAGGATTAACGCAGAACGCCCGCTTCCTTTGAAGGAGGCGGGCGTTTGCGAATGAAGATTGGTTTATTCGCCGAGGCCGAAGCGAACGAAGCGACGGACGACGAGCGTGTCACCGAGCTTCTTACCGGCGCCTTCGACGAGGGCCTTGATGGTGCTGTCTGGGTCCTTCACGAAGGCCTGCTCAAGAAGGCAGCTTTCGGAGAAGAACTTGGCGATCTTGCCTTCGATGATCTTTTCGATGATCTGCTCTGGCTTGCCTTCGTTGGCGAGTTGGGCCCGGAAGACGTCTTTCTCGGCTTCGACGATGGCGGCATCGATATCCTCGCGAGCGAGGCCTTTCGGTGCGGCGGCGGCGATGTGGAGGGTGATGTCCTTGACGAGGTCGCGGAACTCTTCCTTGGCAGCCGTTTCACCGCTTTCAGCGCCGACTTCGACGAGCACGCCAACTTTTCCACCCATGTGGATGTATTGGGCGATGGCACCGTTGTCAGCGATATCGAAGCGCTCGAATTTGCGGAGCTGGAGGTTTTCACCGACTTCGATGACCTTGCCTTTAACGAAGTCATCGATGGTGCCGCCGTCCTTGGAAACCTTGAGGGCTTCTTCGAGGGTCTTGGCGTCGCTGGCGGCGAGGGTGTCGGCGATGGTGTCGACGAAGGCGACGAAGCCTTCGTTGCGGGAAACGAAGTCGGTCTCGCAGTTCACTTCGACGAGGATGCCGGACTTGCCGTCGTCGGAGAGACGGGCGGCGATGATGCCTTCGGAGGCTTCGCGGTCTGCCTTGGCAGCAGCCTTGGAGATGCCCTTTTCGCGCAGCCAGGTGACGGCGGCGTCGATGTCGCCTTCGGTGGCGGTGAGAGCCTTCTTGCAGTCCATCATGCCCGCGTTGGTCTTATCGCGGAGCTCTTTAACGAGTGCGGCGGTGATATTCATGAGTAAATGTTAGTTCTAGGGATAGGTTTGCAGAGGCGCATGGCACACGGAGGAGACCTCGGTGTGCAGCGCTGTTTAGGTGACGATTACGTGAGCAAGCTTCAGCGCTTCTTGCCGACGACCAGGGCGTCAACGAGGTTCTGAAGGATCACGCGGATCGAGCGGACGGAGTCGTCGTTACCCGGGATCGGGTAGTCGACCTTCGATGGGTCAGCATTCGAGTCGACGATGGCGACGATTGGAATGTTGAGGCGGCGGGCTTCGGCAACGGCGATGGACTCACGAGCGGAGTCGACGATGACGAGAGCGTCTGGAAGTCCGTCCATGGAGCGAAGGCCTTGAAGGTTGCGCTGAAGCTTTTCCTTTTCACGGGTAAGCGCGGCGAATTCCTTTTTGGAGATCAGCTTGAACTCGGGGCTCTTTTGGAGGTTTTCGAGCCACTTGAGGCGCTCGATGGACTTTTTGACGGTGCTCATGTTGGTGAGCATGCCGCCGAGCCAGCGGTGGTTGACGTAGAACTCACCGGTTGCTTCGGCAGCCTGTTGCACGGCTTCTTGAGCTTGGCGTTTGCAGCCGACGAAAAGGATCTTCTTGCCCTTGCCTGCGAGTCCGGAGAGGAAGTCGGAGGCTTTGTCGAGGCACTTGACGGTCTTATCGAGGTTGATGATGTAGATCCCGCCTTTGTCCTTCATAAGGTAAGGCTTCATGCGTGGGTTCCACTTTTTCGTCTGGTGCCCGTAGTGGACGCCAGCGTCCACCATGTCGTTGATGAGTTCGTTAATCATAGGTTTGTCCCGCCTTAATTCAGGTCGGGCGATGGTTGAGAAACTGCCGCGTTGGGGTCCCTTCGGTTTCTCGATCGTTCCCTGCGGCGCAAGAAGGGACGCGCGGGATAGGCGCTGGGCTGGGGCTTGGCAAGGGAAAAGCCTGATTTTCAGGAGGTTTTCGGGTGGAGTAACTCAAAGCGAGAGCCCGTGGCGGTTCCAGAAAGCGACGAGGTCGCCTTGGTTTCCGCGGAAGACATTGCGCTCCATGGGGTGGGCCATGTTTCCGAAGTAGCGCGGGCTGCGCCATGAGCGGGTGTTATAGTGCTTGGGCTGAGAGCGACCGTTTTCCCAATTCACGCCGCCGTATTGCCACATCGCCCACTCGTTCCAGATGCCGTATTGCTCGGTCAGGCCGTCGGGAGTGAGGTCGCCACCCATGCTGCGCTCGGTGCCGGCCGGACTGTATAGGGCGATCCAGTAGGGCGAGCGCCGGATGATGCGCTTTTGGGCGGGGCTGGCGTTGTTGAGGCTGGAGCGGAGGGCGGCGCTGTTCTCGAGGTAAGTGACGGGGGTGACGCCGGTGAGTTGCTCAACGCGGGTGATGAAATCGACGAGGCGGTCGGGTGAGGATTTGGTGTCGAAGTCGCCGACGAGGAGGATCTTCTTTCCTGAGAGCCCGCGGGCTCGGGCGACGGAGCGGACGCGGCTGACAAAGTTTTCCGCCTGGAGTTTAGCCGGTTGTTCGAGGGTGACGAAATGGTAGGCACCGAGGAGGAGGTCGGCGCGATTGGCGGAGGCCATGAAGTCCGAGAACTTGTCGTCGAGCAAAGGCCCCTTGGCAGAACGGGCAATCAGACCTTGGGCACCATTCTGGCGCATGGCGGAGACGTCGTGCTGCGAGTAGCGGTCGCCGCCGCGCTGGACTTCCTTGGGATCCCAGCCGGAGACATTCAGGACGGCAGGCGAGTCGGATACGCTGGTTCCACCAAAGCCACCACCGCATTGACACAAAAGGGGAACGACCAGGAGCAGCAGCGATTTGTTCATGCGGGGAGGCGAACATGAATGAACTTTGGACGCAAGTGCGGGGAAAGTTGACCGAAATGGCGCAATTGCCTCGGTCTTCTTGCTTTCAAGAAGTGTGCGGATCAATACTCGGCTGCCAGCGGGAAGAGAGCCATGTCAGAAGTCAACCAACAAACCATTGCCGATCGTCTCGGCCTGTCGAGAGCAACGGTCTCCCGGTGCTTCACAAACCACGCCGGAATCAGCCCGGTGACCCGTGCGAAGGTGTTTCAAATTGCGGCCGAGATCGGATATACCCACATGGAAACGCGGGTGCCTCTCGCGAAGCGTTCCAAGAAACCTAGGAGGTTTAATGTTCTGATTTGTAGTGATACCGAGGAGTATTTCAGAGGTGGCTACGAAAGTCCGGGTGAGCAGATTCTTGCCGGGGTTTCCGAATACGCCCAGCGGCACGACACCAAAGTCGATGTGAACCTCATTCCGCCGGACGTTTTTGATTTGGATGATCCCGCGTTTCAGAAGATCGAAGGTTTGGTGAAACGTGAGGGAAGTGGCGTGCTTCTCATCTATCCATTTCCGACCAAGGTGATTGACCAGTTGGCTCTTCGTTTTCCGCTGGTGTCGCTGGTTGATCAGCTTGAGCACCATTCGATCGATTGTGTGGACGTTGATCACAATGACGGCATTTCGGCAGTCGTGGACCACTTGGTGGCGGCGGGTCATCGGCGGATTGGATTTTATACAAAAGACTATAGGATCGAGGCGAGTTGGTCCTATCGCCGTTACAGTGCATTTATCGAAAGAATGGCCCGCCTGAAGCTCAAGGTGCAGCCCAGAGATATCATCGGGATGTTTCCCAATGCCTCATCCAGTGTGGCTGGAAGTATTGAGGAAGCTGCCGTGCGGACGAAGCAGGGCGTGACGGCGTGGGTTTGCGCTGCGGACCACCAAGCCTTTGATTTGATCCGTGGGCTGGAAGCCGCGGGACTGAAAGTTCCGAGGGATGTGTCGGTCACAGGCTTTGACGGAATTGACCGGGATGAGCAAAGCCCCATTCTCACAACCATTCAGATTCCGTTCCGTGAAATCGGCATGACGGGGGCCGAGCGACTGGCGGCCCGCATGCGGAAGCGATTCCACGGCAAGCAACATGTCTATATTTCCGGGAAGTTGCAGGAAGGAAAGACGGTGGCACCGCCGGGTGCCTAGACCCTATTCGAAAAGCCGCTGACCGGCCGAAAACACGTCCCAGCCTGCGTATGAATCATTCATTGAAAATAAAATAAATACCTTGAAAAGGCGTGACGCAACATGTTGTAATTCAACAACTTAATATCACTCAGGAA
>CAZVMS010000159.1:0-32047 GCA_964628795.1 uncultured Haloferula sp.
ATTGAATTACAACATGTTGCGTCACACCTTTTCAAGGTATTTATTTTATTTTCAATGAATGATTCATACGCAGGCTGCGACGTGTTTTCGGTCGGTCAGCGGCTTTTCGAATAGGGTCAAACTACGGCGGTAGGAAGAAGCGCCAGCGCGGCGGCCACCGCTCACGGCTCACCGGGCTCGACAAGCTGCCGGTGGAAACCACCGAGGTCATCCCCGACATCGTCCGGGAAAACCCCGACGATTTCGATCGCATCGGCGAGAAAGTCACCGACCAACTCGACGTGGTGCCAGCGAGATCCTTCCTCAATCGCACCGTGCGCTACCTGCGCCCCGGCACCGGCAAATCATGGCCCGGCTACCTCTGGCAGGTGCGCCGTCCGGGCGGCGGCGTCTTTTACCACTGGGGCGTGGGCCGTAGCCGCGCCGAGCTCACCGAATGCCTCGGCAAGCACTTTAGCGGATACGTGCAGTGCGATGGCTACAAGGTTTACGAATCCTACGCACGCTCGCATCCCGAGGTGAAGCTCATCGCCTGCCTGGCACACATCCGTCGTGGCTTCACCGACTCGCTCAAGTTGGGACCCTGTCGCGACGCAGCGCTCATCATCCGCCTGTTCAAACAACTCTACCGGATCGAGGCGGAGCTGCGCAAAAAGAAAGCCGGTCCGGCGCTTCGCGAGAGCGTGCGCGCCTGGCAAAGCGCCCCACTGGTGCGTCGCATCGGTCGAATGATGCGCATCATGCTGCCCAAGCACCGGCCATCGACCCTGACCGGGGAGGCGCTAGGCTACGCCTTGAGGCACTGGGAGAAGTTCGAGCGCTACCTTGAGGACGGACGCTTTGAGATCGACAATAACGAGGTCGATAACGGCATGCGTCCCATCAAGCTGGGCATGAATTGGATGTTCATCGGAAGTGAAGAAACCGGCTGGCGCAGCGCTGTGATCTACACCTTCTTCAAACTGATCGCCTTCACCTCCACCTTCATTGGCGGGCCCGCGTGAAGTTGCAGCGCCAGCACGCCTTTCAGCGAACGCTTCTCCGGATCGTTGTCCGTGATCTCCGCCGCCAACTCACCATTCACGAAATGCTTCACGACGTTTCCACGGGCCTCGATGCGATAGGTATTCCACTCCTCAAGCTTCACTTCCGGCACCGGCAGTTTCGCGGTCACCTTCGGCTTCGCGCCTTTTTCTAACACCACCTTTTGACCGCGCAGGCACGCAATCCCACGGCCCCTTTCCTCGTAAAGCATCGCCACGTAGTCCTGCTTCGGGTGCATGTCCATCTGGTAGCCACCGACCGACCACTTCGCCGCATCGATGACCCTGCTGCGGTACTGCACGCCCGAATTATTTCCCTGAACCCGGGCCTTCATCTCAAAATCAAAGTCCGTGACTTCGCCGCCTTTCCAGATCAGGAAAGTATTCGCCCCGATATTTCGGTCCGCCTTGTCGCTCTCACCGACGAGTATGCCATCGACCACGCTCCAAAGCCGTGGATCTCCATCCCAGCCGGTGAGGTCCTTACCATTGAAAAGGTTCTCCTTTTCCCCGGCCAACAAGGTCAGCGGAATCAAACAGACCGCCACAGCAAGTGATGAAGCAAATTTCAGCATGGCGGAAGCTTTCCTTTCCCGCCTTCCGGTTCAAGAACGGATTCTTCGCCAGCTTCAGGAGCAGCGACGAGAATGTCGCGGCTCTGGAATCCCCACCATTGGCAGTCTTACCAATCTACGCTTGCTTAGCCCCATGCAGATGCGGGAAGCAGCGGAGCGGGTGCTCTTTGCCGGGACACTGGAGGAAAAGCTCCAGTTGTCGCCGAGCGATGTGTCTGACGACCTCCCCGGACCCGCCATCCTGACACCCGACGGTCCCGGCCGCCCGGATGAACTCAGGATCGTGGAAAAAGGCGTGAGGGCCGATTTCCCGGGCATCAACAAACTCGACGACGACCGCGAGCGTGGCCGCATGCTCCATTTCCTCGCCAACCACGAACTCCTCGCCGCCGAACTCATGGCGCTGGTCCTTCTCAAATTCCCCGACGCGCCGAAGGAATACCGCGCCGGCGTTTACGAGGCGATGCGCGAAGAACAGATGCACACGCTGATGTATCTGCGCCGCATGAAGGAGTGCGGCGTGCATTTCGGCGAGCTGCCGCTGAACAACTACTTCTGGCGGCTCATCGCCCCGATGGAGACGCCGATGGATTTTGTCACGCGCCTCAACCTGACCTTCGAGCAAGCGAACCTCGACTTCTCCAAATACTACGCCGGACTCTTCCGCCAAGTCGGCGATGCTGCGACCGCCGGCGTGTTGGAGAAAATCTATCAGGACGAGATCGGCCACGTCGGCCATGGCGTGAAATGGTTCCGCAAGTGGAAGGACAAGGAGGACAACGACTGGGATGCCTTCAACAAAGCCCTCGTCTTCCCCTTTTCCGCCTCCAAAGCCAAAGGCCTCGCCCCTTTCAATGCCGAAGGACGCAAGCTCGCGGGATTCGACGACGACTTCATTGCGCACCTCGCCGTTTACGAACAATCGCGCGGACGCACCCCGGTCGTGCATTGGTTCAATCCCAGCGCCGAGCTCGAAGTCGCCGCTCGCCGACGTGGACAGGCCTTTCATCCCAAGAAGATGAGTGCCGCGATGGAGCACGACGCCGAGATCGTCATGCTCTCCGCGATCCGCCGCGATGACATCCTCCTGATGCGCCGTCCCCCGACGAAGGAGCATCTTGCCTACCTCAAAAAAGCGGGATTCCTGATTCCCGAGATTGTCGAAGTTGGAAGGATCGACGAGCGGAAACTCAGCGGTCTACGCCCTTGGGCATGGTCGCCCGATGCCTCCGAACTCTTTCGCCCGCATCAGCACGCGCTGCCCGCCTCCGCCACCTGGAAATGGCGCGAGCCTATACCGGACGAGTGGCTTTCCAAAGAGATCGGCGTCCGCCTGTTAGAAAAACTGGAAATCAAGGAACGCGGTCTGGTCTGCAGCGATCACGGCTCCGCGATGGCTTGCCTGGAGTCCCTCCTGCCAAAAGGCCCCGCCTTGATCAAAGGCGCCTACGGTTGCGCCGGGCGAGACCACTTGCGCGTGAATCCCGGCGAACAAGAAGCCGCGCGCGAGTGGCTGGCACGCGTGCTTCCCCACCACGGCAAGGTCGTCATCGAGCCGTGGCGCGAGCGCGTCATGGACTTCTCTGCCCTCTATGAAATGAATGCCGAAAAGGTCCAACTGGTCGGCTTCAGCGTCATGGACAACGACTTCCATGGCCGCTTTCTCGGATCACGAGTCGCTCCGAAATGGGGATCCATGCTCGACGAAGAAGTCGCCGCGTATCTTTTCCGCGAGGTCAATGTCATGGAATGGTATCGAAAAACCCTACCTCCCATCCTTCACCACCTGCTTCCCAACTACATCGGCCCCCTCGGCGTCGATGCCATGGTTTACCGGAACCCAGACGGAAACCTCGGCTGGACGCCCGTCGTCGAACTCAACGTCCGCATGACCATGGGCCGCATCGCTCTCGAACTCATGTCGAAATCAGGACAGGGGAAAAAAGGCCGACTCCGCATCGAGAGGAAAAGTCGACTGAGTGAAGACGAGATCGCCAAGCTGCGAAAGGGAACGTTGGATGGTGGGAGCATCCTAATGAACGATCCTAACGAAGCTCGGGAATTCCTCGTGGTCTGGGAAGTGAGCTAACTCTTTTGACTCACGCAAGGTCTTCCGGTCGCCAGCCCTTGCGGGCTTCGACCTTGATCAGCTCGGCGGCTTCGGGGTTGTCGCTGATGCCCATCGCTTCGGCATCCCACTTCAGGCCTTTGCCTGTGCGGATGGCGAGTGAACCTAACAGAATGGCTTCGGTGAGCGGAGCGGAGTAGCTGAAATCCGAGCAGGCCATGGTGCCGTTGACGACGGCTTCAGTCCAATCGCGGTGAATGCCTTTAGTTCGTGGCAAGGTCTTGGCCACCTGGTTCTCCCTGCTGCTGCGGTAGTCTTCCCACTTTTGTTTGGGATAGAGCCGTGGGCTATCGGGGCGCATGCCCGGATGGAAGATGCCACCCTTGTCTCCGACCATCAGGAATCCGCCGTGTCCGGGCATATCCCAGTCCATGCCCTCGGGAGCCTTCGGCATGGTAGGACCCTCATACCATTTCACAACCACCGGCGGTTTGCCGTCGCGGGCAGGGAAATTGAAACTCACCACCGAGCCATTCGGTGTGTGGATCGGATTGGCCTCGCCGTGCATTTCGACGCCGATGCTTTCGGGAGCGCCGAGACCGAGTGCCCAGTAGGCGGTATCGATCGTGTGGCAGCCGATATCTCCCAGACCGCCGCAGCCGAAGTCCCACCAGGGACGCCAGGTGGTCGGGTGCAGCGCCTTGCTGAAAGGAGGCTTCTTCTCGACCGGGCCGAGCCACAAATCCCAATCCATGCCCTGAGGGAGGGGTTCCGCCGGAGGGAACTCGGTTTTCACCACCCCATTGAATCCCCAACCCGCCTTCGGGCGATCGGTCCAGGTGATCACTTCACGGACCTCACCGATCAGTCCCGCCTCGTACCATTCCTTGATCAGGCGGGCCCCTTCAAAGGCGTGACCTTGATTGCCCATCTGCGTAATCAGCTTCTTCTCGGCAGCAAGCTCCTTCAACGTGCGCGCTTCCCACAGCGAATGCACGAGGGGCTTTTCGACAAAGACGTGTTTGCCCATGCTCATCGCCATGTAGGCGATGGCGAAGTGGGTGTGGTCGGGAGTTCCGACGCCGACCGCATCGATCTTGTCGCCCATCTCCTCGAGCATCTTGCGGAAGTCCTTGTAGAACTTCGCCTGCGGAAAACGCTTCTTCTTATCCGCCCAGGTATTCGGGTCACAGTCGCAGAGCGCCACGACGTTGTGGCCGTTCGAGCAGGCGACGAGATCGCCGCCGCCCTGATTGCCGAAGCCAACCCAGGCGAGATTGAGCTTCTCGTTCGCTCCATTGACGGGTTTCGCAAGGATCAGTGGCGCGACGAAAGGCGTCGCCAGCACACCGGCGGATTGCTTGAGGAAAGTTCGGCGTGAAGAGGTCAAAGGGTGCGGGTGATTCATCGTTTCCATTACGAGAACGATGCCCGATGGAAGATCCTTTCATGCCCCACCTCCCCGAACTCACAAAGTGCGTCCACCAACAATGCCCAAGCCAACAAAGCTCAGCGGCCTAAATCATTCGTCCGCAACTCCTTCATCTTCGCGGTCATCTTCGCTTTGAAGCGTGCCACTACGGTCTTGTATTCCGGATTCGCCGCTAAATTCGTGAACTGCTGCGGGTCCTTCTCCATGTCGAACAACTCGATCCCTTTCGAGGCGTCCTCACCATACTGAATGTAGGCCCACTTGTCCTCCCTGAGCAGGAATCCCCGCTGCATGGGCGACACGCTGAACGCCGCGTCGCGCACCCTCGCCTTGGGATCATCCAGCAGTGGCGAAAGGTCCTTCCCCTGCAAGCGCTCCGGCACCTCCAGGCCACAAAGCGCTGCCACCGTCGGATACAGATCCAGCAACTCGGCGAGCGAAGCGCAAACCGTCGGCTGCTTGCCGGGCACGCTGATGATCAAGGGCACCGCCGCCGATTCCTCGTGCAGACTCACCTTTGCCCAGAAATCGTGCTCGCCGAGATGGTAGCCGTGGTCGCTGGTAAAAATCACGATCGTCTGGTCCTCCAGCCCGGCCTTCTGCAAGGCATCCAGCACCTTTCCCACCTGCGCATCCATGAAGGCCACCGAGGCGTAATAACCACCCACCGCCTTCTTCTGGCGTCGGATGTCCATTTTCATGTTCTCGCTCGTCTTGTAATTGATCCCGGCCTTCGGAATGTCATCCCAGTCTCCCTCCAACTTCTTCGGGAGCTTGATCGAATCGTAGGGCAGAAAGGGCTCGAAGTATTTCGCCGGAGCGACAAAGGGCACATGCGGACGCACGAAGCCGACCCCCAGCCAAAAGCGCTCGTCCTTGTGCTTGGCGATCAGCTCGCAGGCCTTCGCCGCCGCCATTCCATCCGCGTGCACCAGGTCACCGCCCTCCGCCTCGACCACCACAAAGGTATTGCCGCCCACTACCGGGCGCTTGCCCTTCGGGTTCCCCTCCAGCGTCTCCCCCTTGCCCGGCGCTTTCCACTCCGGACCGGGGCAATTGAACCTTTCCGTCCACGACGCCGGATCATCCGATCCATCCGTGCCTTCCTCGATCCCGCCCGGCACCCCCATGTGGTAGATCTTCCCGACTCGTGCCGTGTAATAGCCGGCGTTTTTAAAATGCTGCGCCCAAGTCGCGCGCTCGCCCAGTGCTGGCCGCGGACTGTTGTAGCCAAGCTCTCCAACCGCATGCGGATAGTAGCCCGACATGAACGAGGCCCGCGACGGGCCGCAGTAGGTCCCCTGGCAATACGCCCGCGTGAAACGCGTCCCGCGCTCCGCCAAGTGATCGATGTTCGGCGTCTTGCAAAGATCGTTCCCATAGCACGACAAAGCCGTGGCAGTCAGGTCATCGGAAATGATGAACAGGACGTTGTAAGGCTGCTCGTCGGCTGCCGGTGCAGGCAGACCGGGCGCCACACAGGAAAGGAAGGCAAGGAGTAGGCTTTTCATCGGAGGTCGGGAATGAGGCAACAGCCCTGACTATCGACCGATGCCTCCTTCGCCAAACTCAATCTCACCTGCTTTTGCGGCAGCTCCTTAAGCTTTCTTCCGCTTTTTAAGCCCGAGGACAAGCACGGCCAAGACGACACCGACCACCGCGCCAATCACGCCGCTCTTGAGATCGCCGCCTCCAAACTGCTCGCCAGCGGATGTGGCCGCACTGTTCGCTAGGCCACTGGCCGGCGGCTTTGGGTTCGCCGCCAGCACGGCCTTGGTCCATGCCCCGGCTGCGCTGCGGGTCCATTCCAGATCACTCTCCTCACCGTAGGCATGGAGGATCAGCATCTTCCCCGCGACGTTGGCGTAGCTTGTCGTCGCAGACATCATTGGTTGTCCAAAGGCACCGGAGTTGGTCAGCATGGAATAAGCAAACACCACGTCCGACTCCTGATGGGGAGGCAAAGCGGCGACACCCCTCAACTTGACGACAGCGGCTGGACTGTAGTCATCACCCAACTGACTCTTCATCTCTTCACTGATCATCTGGTTGGAGCTTTTGACCCCAGCCACCAGACCTCCGAATCCGGCGGCATCCAGCGCTACGAACTCGGTGTTTCCCTGAACCTTCAGGACAAAATACTTTTTCGGTGGAGTCGCCTGGCCTGCTTTCGCCGCATCAGCCATTTCGGAGGGAATGAAGTAAGCCAAGGTCTCGTTGTCCGGATCAACGATTCCGCGAGTAATTCCATACAACCCGGGCATCTCGGGCGTGACCTCGACGAAGCCGTCAGGCTCCGGCACCTCGAGGCTTCTTCCTCCGACTTGCAGCGTCTTGGCGTTGGAGATTGCCATCATGGCAATCGTCATCATTACGAATTTTCCAGTCATCACGGCGGAAGGTTTGCATTCTTTTGCAGCGATTAACGAGGGAAAAAATTCCCCAATCTGGCAGCACCTCAGGCAGACGGGCGCTTGGAACAAGGCGACTTCCCTTGGCATCGGTGCCGATGGCCCTAACTGGTTGCTTCCCGCGATTGAACCTTTCTGTCGTTTAATTTTCTTGTTTTTCCCGAGCAGATGAATTGGATGCTCAGCACCATGGTCGAGACGCCACCGCTTTCGGTGCACTCCGCCAGTAACCCATCACAACCCATGAAAGACAGAACCGACGCGCGTGCGGGGGGGCTTTTACCATTCTCGGTAATCGGACTCCTTTTAACTACTGGCCAACTTTCCGCCCAAACCAGCGGGACGTGGAACCTTGATGGACCAGGGAACTGGAGTGATACCCTCAAGTGGAGTGGCGGCAATGTGGCATCAGGAGCCACCGCAACCGCAGATTTCAGCACGATCGATATTACGGGCGATCATGTGATCAATGTTGATGGCCCCTACACCATCGGCTCCCTCCTCTTGCAGGACCTGACGACCTCCAGCAACAGCTGGATTTTCAACGGCACGGGTCCACTCACCCTGGACAACGGCGCGAGTCAGCCTTCGATCGATGTGATCAACCAGACGACGGCGATCTCGGTGCCACTAGAGGGCACGAACGGTTTTTCCAAAACCGGCAGTGGGACCTTGGAAATCTCCGGGGCCGCCAACTACACCGGTGACACCACCGTGGCTGCGGGCACCCTGCAGACCACGGGAGCCGACGACCGTCTGCCGCCTGGAACCACCCTGGCCTTTACCGGCACCTCCGGTGGCCTCGATCTGACGACCACCAGCCAGACCCTCGCGGACCTGACCGTTCCGAACGGACTTGCCGCCACTTACACGGTCTCAGGAACTAGCCTCACCCTTGACGGTGCGGCCGACCGCCAATTCGGCCCAGGAGGATCGAACCCCACTCCGGTCACCCCTAGCCACTCGATCACGATGGACTTCGCGGGGCTATCCTCGTTCACCTCCACGGCACCGGCAAACATCTTTCGCGTCGGCATGAAGGGTGGTTCGAACAACTCCGGAACCCTTGGAAATGTCGCCACCGTCATCCTCGCCGATCAGAATGAAATCACCGCCGATTCACTTCGAATCGGTGATGTCGCTGCCAACAACCATGGGGGAACCTCCACGCTTCGACTCGGGATTGTGAACACGATCAACGTGGATTCGATCAACAACGGCTACAGCGGACGGTCCAACACCAACCTTCTGTTTGACGCCGGCCTCACGAACCCCTCGGTCACGATCCGCAACACCGACGGCAGCAGCGCGGTGAGCGATTGGCGGGTCGGCAATGTCCAAACTTTCAACACAACGACCTGGACCGATACGGTCGACTTCTCCGGTGGATCGGTGGACGCCCTCGTCAATACGCTGACGATTGGCTCCGCTGACATTGGAGGTGCCGGGAACCGCGCCGGCACGGAGAATGCATCGTTCACCATGGGAGACGGAGTACTGGACGCTTCCTCCCTGATCGTCGGAAGAATCGCCAACACCACCGGCACCATCGCCAACACCATGGCGGCCAACGGCACCTTCACCCTCGACCACTCCAACGGTGTTGTGAAGGCCGGAACTCTGATACTTGCCGAGAACACCACCCTCGCTGGTGGTAGCGGATCGCGGAGTGTCTCGGGTACCTTCAATCTCACCGATGGAACTGTGGAAGCCACCAACATCCAGCTTGGTGACCAATCCGGCAATGCCACCGCCACCGCGAACTTCAACTGGACGAACGGCACGATCCGTAGCCTGACCGCTGCAGGTCTCGTCATCGACAGCGTGCCGCTCAACCTGCTTCCAGGTAATCATGTCTTGGATGCCACCGAAGCCGGGATCACAGTCAACTCGAGCTCGAGCGTCTCCGGCGACGGAGGCCTTACGAAGATCGGCACCAACACCGTCAGCCTAGAAGGTTTGAACGATTATACCGGGCCCACCGACGTGCAGGCCGGAACGCTCACGATCTTGAACTCCTTCCCCAGCGGCAGCACCTTGACCGTCGCTCCCACCGCGACCTTGTCGCTCGCCGACGTGACGATTGCTTCCCCGCTCGACATCGACGGCAGCTTGGTCTTGACCGGACCGGTGAGGCTGTCGGCAGCTGTCGATTCCGCGTTTCCGGGAAGTTTCCCCGGGTTACTCCAGTATGGCAGCATCACCGGTTCCGAAAATCTCCAGCACCCCTACCGCAATGCCACCATCACCACCGGTGCGACCTCCACCGATCTCACGGTGTCAGCCGGTATTCCGCTCACGTGGACCGGCTCCGTGAGCGATGACTGGAACTTCAACAACAGCGCCAACTGGAAGGATGGGGCTAACAACTCGGAGAAATTCTTTTGGGCGGACAGCGTGATCTTCGACTCCGCCGGCAGCGGATTTCCGAACGTGAACCTGACCGAAGAACTGAGGCCATCGGCGGTGACGGTCAATGAAGACACGATCGATTACGTCTTCACTGGTTCCGGTTTCATCAGCGGCTCGACCGGCATCACCAAGAATGGCTTGGCCAAGCTCACGATCAGCACGTCAAATACCAACACCGGCATCACCACCATCAACGCCGGCACTCTGGAAATCGGCGACGGCGGCACCAATGGAGCGCTGGGAAGCGGCAACATCGTGAACAACAGTGCCTTGGTATTTAACCGCTCCGACAACGCGACCTTGGAAAATGAGATCTCCGGCACAGGCAGCGCCACCAAGCTCGGTGACGGTGTGTTGACGGTCATCTCCGACAACAGCTACGCGGGCGGAACGACGATCAGCGCGGGGACCATTCAGGTCGGCACTCAGTCGAACCCCACCGGCAGCCTGGGCACCGGCGAGGTCGTCAACGATGGGAGCCTGCGCCTGAACCAGGCCGATGGTAGCAATCCTTATGCCTACACCTTCGCCAACGATATCTCCGGCACGGGTGGACTGCTCATCGGCCAAGTAGGCGCGGGAGCCGCCTTCGATTCGGTGGTCACCCTCACCGGTAACAACAGCTTCACCGGCGACATCAACGTCAACTCCGGTGGCTTGACGATCCTCGACGTGGCCGCCCTCGGCACCGGACACCGAAGAGTATTATCCTAACCAATGGCGCGAACGGACGTCCGCAGTTCTATCTCGACGGATCCGGCGGCGACCTGACCATACCTGCCGAGTTTAGCTTCAGTACCAGCAGCTTGCAAATCAACCAGCCCGCGATCGGCAACCTCGCTGGCGACAACGTGATCGACGGCAAGATCACCCTGAGGAGCGGCGGCGGCGACAGCCTCGTTAAGGTAATTGACGGAAGTCTGGTGCTGAACGGTGAGATCACCACCAGCGCACCCAGCATCCGGAACTTGCGGCTTGCCGGCTCCGATGGCACGAATGGCACCATCAACGGCAAGTTCACCGACGGCAACACCCCCCTCGGCATCAGAATGCTCGGACCTAATACCTGGACCCTCACGAGCAGCGAAAGCGACTACTCCGGCCCGACCAATGTCGACGGCGGCACGCTGCTAATCAACGGAGACCAGTCGCTGGCGACCGGCAAAGTGACCGTCAAAACTGCCTCGACCTTGGGCGGAACCGGTACCGTTGGCGGTGAGATCGATGCTCAAGCGGATTCGACCGTCGCACCTGGCGTCTCGATCGGCACCCTGAGTGCCGCGGGCGACGCCACTCTGGCGGGATCGCTCGAAGTCGAGGTGGACGGCGCTAGTTCCGACCTCCTCGCGGTGGCAGGGGCACTGAATATCGATGCCGCGACGCTTGTCGTCAGCGAACTCGCAGCGCCCGGAGAAACGCCCTACATCATCGCAAGCTACGGGACCCTTGCGGGAACCGGAACCTTCGCCTCGGTGCCTGCCGGTTACTCGGTGGACTACAACTACCTCGGCGGGAATCAAATCGCGCTGACTTCGACCGGACTCACCATTTACGACTCCTGGGCGAGCTCCAAAGGCTTGACCGGTGGTAATGCGCTGAGCACGGCGGACGTGGAAAACATGGGTGCTGGCGACGGTTTGGTGAACATTTTGGAGTTCGGCTTCGGAACGGATCCAAACTTGGTGGACAACGGACCACTGGCCATTGATGGCTCAGTCAACGGCGTGCCAATCGTGCAAGTCGTCGGAAGCGGAGAGGGAGCAAGCTTCAACTTCGTATTCGTGCGACGGGACGACTTTGGGACACCCGGAAGTGCGACCTACACCGTCCAGTTCAGCTCGGATTTGAGCACCTTCTACGACAGCTCGGAGACGCCGACCTTTGTGGCGGATTCGAGTGCGGATTCCGACTACGAGGTGGTGAGCGTGCCGTATCCGGCGATGCTGCCAAATGATCAGAAAGCCCGCTTCGCCCGGATCAAGGTGGAACTGGCACCCTGATCGTCGCCATTGACTCCTGATGGAATGGGGCGGGATTTTCCCGCCCCATTCTCGTGTACGGGTTTCACCATTTTTGCCCCTCTCCAATCCCGACCGCAGCCGGGCGCGGATGTGCATGAGATGATAGAGTCACCGACCATCACCCGTTTCGTTCAGTAACCCAGCCCACGACTCATGAAAAACCAGCTCTCCTACCTCCTCGCCCTCGCGGGTTTCCTCAGCATCTCACTGGCGACTGCCAAACCCCTCAAGGTGTTCATCCTTGCCGGACAGTCGAACATGCAAGGCCACGCCCAGCTCCAGACTTTCGACGTCATCGGGCTGGACCCCCAAACCGCACCGATGCTCAAGGAGATGCGAAATTCCGACGGATCATTCCGCGTGTGCGACGATGTCTGGATTTCATCGATCGGCTGCGCCGACGAGGAGCAGATCGGCAAACTCACCACAGGATTCGGCGCCGCCCAGCGCGGACCGAAGATCGGACCGGAATTCACCTTTGGCATCTACATGCAGAAGCTGGTCAAGGAGCCAATCCTCCTCATCAAGACCGCTTGGGGTGGAAAAAGCCTGAATACGGATTTTCGTTCCCCGAGCGCCGGGCCTTACCCATTCAACGAAAACCAGTTGAAGCAGATCAAGGACAAGGGACAGGACCTTGCCAAGATCAAGGCGGAGAAGGCGGAAGCGACCGGTCACTCCTACCGACTCATGATCGATCACGTGAAAAAAGTCCGTGGTGACATCAAGCGGGTTTATCCGGACTACGATCCTGCGCAAGGCCACGAGCTTGCCGGCTTTGTCTGGTTCCAAGGTTGGAACGACATGGTCGATGGAAGCACCTATCCGAACCGCGCCAAGCCGGGTGGCTACGATGCCTACACCGAGAACCTGGCTCACTTCATCCGCGACGTCCGCAAGGACCTGGAAACTCCCAATCTTCCATTCGTGATCGGCGTGATGGGTGCAGGTGGTCCAGTGAGCGATTACCCACCAACGAGCCAACGTTATGCCAGCACGCACAGCGAATTCCGCAAGGCCATGGCGGCACCCGCAGACCTGCCGGAATTCAAGGGCAATGTCACTGCCGTCTGGACCGAGAACTTCTGGGACATGGAGCTTGATAAACTTCGCGCCAAAGACCGCGAGCTTCAAAGCGAGGTCAAGGAGCTGAAGAAGAACGGCAAGCTCAAGGGAGACGAGAAGACCGCTTTGGAGACCCTTCGCGAAAAGTCCTTCGATGCCCGCGAACGCGAAATCCTCGCGAAAGGAGCATCAAACGCCGAGTTCCACTACCTTGGCTCCGCCAAGATTCTCGGTCAAATCGGCAAGGCCTTCGCGGAGGCAGCCCACGAACTCAATAAAGAAGGCTGACCAAAGCGGCTTCATGGACCTTCAGTCCGCAAAGCTCACCTCGCCCCAACGTGCCGGAAGGTGCATGTTGACGGCAGCCTGAGGACTCCAGACCCAGTTATCCTCAGGATGCTCCTGTTCCTCGGGATTGAGGCTTTCGGCGAGTGGCGTGCCGTGGGGCGGGATGCGGACGTAGCGACCGTCGATGATCTCATGCCGCCACTGAACGCGTGAAAAATTCATGCGCCAGGTGTCGCCCGGCTTCGGTGGGCAACATCCACCCGCATGATACTTGGCAAGCCCGGACCATGGGAAAGCGATCTCAGCTTCCCAGCCCTGATCGAGATCGGAAGGGTCGTTGACGGTTCCTTTCACACGGACTTCGCTTTTCAGGCCCGGAAGATTGCAGCCAAGAATGGGAACCCCACCTTCAGCGTAAGGTTTGGGAAGGCTCAGCTCCCAGATGGTGCCAAGAGCATTCATCTCGAACTCATAGTAGTTCAGGCCATCGCAGTCGGGATCGATGAAAACCTCGATGTCGTTGTCTTCAAACATGACAGCGTTCTTTTCGGTAATGGTTCCCCAGACGTGAGGCTCCTCCATTTCAGCAAGGACGCGGAGGAACTGATCGTCCCAAGCGATTTTCATGCGCGTGCGGAAGCGCGGTCGCAGTTCGGCGAGTCCGGTGATATCCACGAAATCATCACTCCACTCGAGATCATCCCAAGTGACGCCCTTGTCCAAGCGACGACAAACATAGTGGCGACGCATCTTCTCGTTCCAATTTGACATGACCCAATTTACGGGAAATCGAGCGAGTCCGTCGATCCATTTACTTCTGCTGCCACTGATCCCCCGGCTCCAACAAATTCTTGGCGGCTGAAGATCCCAGCCAGGCTTTTGCCGCCGCGTTGTCCTTGAGATAAGCATCCCAAAAGGCCGTGCTGAATGCCTCAATCACCTTGTGATGATTCGGGTTCCGCGCGGCACCGCGCTGGAACTTCGCATCGGAAAAGGCCGAGTGCTCGGCACCATTGAGCACCAATTCATACTTCGATCCCGCCGGAAGTGCAGGATAGACAAGCCGACGCGATTCCGGAGCCGTGCGCCCAATCGGGCTGCCATCCTTGGTGCCGGTCATCAGCATCAACGGCAACTTGATTTTGCCAAAGGCCCGCTCCGCTTTCCCGACCTTCGGCACACTCGGACTCAGGGCAAGACCCGCATCGATCCGTGGGTCGGCATACTTCTGCCCAAGCGGACCAAAGTCCTGCCCCACGAGTGCTTGGGTCGTCACCGCCCCGTAGGAATGCCCCGCCATGCCAATCTTCGTCAGATCGGCTTTGCCAAAAAGGAAGTGCTTCTTGTCTGCATTCCACTTCTCAAGCTGATCCAACGTCGCCGGCACGTCCTTCATGCGATCAACGAAAGTCTGACCGTTTGCCGCCGCCTTCATCTTGTTCATGCGCTCGGCAGGAGCGCTGCCAGTCCAAACCGATGAATCGCTCCCGAGATGTTGCATCGCCACCACCAGATAACCACGCTCCGCCCAGTAATTTCCCAGATAAGTCCCAACCTCGCGCGACCCACCGAGACCATGACTGAGAAGAATGACCGGAGCTTTCTTCACCTCAGGAAAATAGAATTTCAAAGGCACCTCGCGATCGCCGTATTGAAACGACCTCAGCTCCGTCGTGACCTTCCCTTTAGAAATCTGAGGATGATATTCCGCAGCCGAAAGGAGCTGGACTGCAAACACGAGCAGGCCAAGAAACGTCTTCATTTCACGATAAACCATCCCACCGGAAAAAAGTTGCCGAAGCGGCGATGGGACCAGCAGGATTGCAGGAACGAATCACGGAGATGCCCGAATTTCAAGCCGACTGCATGCATTGCATGAGTGCACTTCATGAACCCCAATCGCGGCGACAAGCTCACTCGGATCTTCGCGAGAATCGATTGGGAGCATTAAACGTCACCAATTATCGATGTGTGCTCCGCCTCTTTCTCGGCCATGCTTTCCCTAGCGATGAAAGAGCACGAGTCCGTGAAACTTCCCGATGGCCGAACGCTAGGTTATGCCGATTACGGCGACCCCGCCGGGAAGCCCGTGCTCTTTTTTCACGGCTGGCCCAGTAGCCGACTCCAAGCCGCCTATCTGGACAAGGACGCCAAGCAACGCGGCATCCGGTTGCTCGCTCCCGACCGCCCGGGCATCGGCCGCTCAAGCCCGCTACCAAAACGCCGCTTCGGCGATTGGCCAAAGGATGTCGCCGACTTCGCCGACGCCCTCGGCATCGACCGCTTCACCATCTTTGCCGTCTCCGGCGGGGGACCCTATGCCTTGGCCACCAGCGCCAAGCTCTCCGAGCGGATCGAGCGCACCGCCATCGTCTGTGGCGCGCCACCGCTCGCTGACAAGTCCGATCGCCACCACATGCACTGGGCTTATCGCACCTTGTCCGGCCTGAAATCCCTGCGGCGCGCTGCGATACCGGCGCTCGTCCCCTTCAGCCGCTGGATGATCTCCCGTGGCTCCGACCGCGCACCGATGTCATGGATGCTGAAAAGCATCCCCGCCCGCGACCGCGAAGCAATCCACCATGGCAACGGTTGGTCCATGGTTACCCGAAGCTACCTCGAGGCCGTCGCCAACGGCACCAGCACCATCCTCACCGAAGGCGAACTCTACCTCGAACCCTGGGACTTCCAACCCGAGGAAATCCACATCCCTGTGCGATTCTGGCACGGTCTCGCCGATGCCAACTTACCCTGCTCCGTCGCCCAAAACCTCGCCTCCCGCGTCCCTAGCTGCGAAGGCTGCTGGGTCGAAGGCGAAGGCCACTACTCGCTCCCGGTCTATCATTCACCCGAAGTCCTCGACTGGCTGAAAGGCTGATGCCAACAACAATCCCGTCAGGCGAAGCCTTTTACGCGCCAATCGCGTGAGGCGAAGCCTTTTACGCGACCCAAATCCGCCCGGCTCGTCGCTTCAAGGCACCACCGCCCGGCAAGTTGATCACCGACGGTGATTCAGGATCTGTTAGGGATCGTGCGCGCTCCACCAGCGCCCGCGTCACCCCCGAAATTCCCGCCTCCCGCAGATAGGAAAACAAACACGCTCGCTGGATCACCACAGGCAGCGTTCGTAGCTTCGGCACATGAATCCGCCCCTGCGGATCGATCACGCCCGCCTGCTCCACTGCCCACGCTTCAATCTCGCGCAGCTCGGCATCCGAACTCGCCGCCTTGATCAAGGCCGCCGTCGGATCACGTTTCACCATATCCGCCAACAATGGCAGCGCCTCGTTCCGAATCCGATTCCGCACCGCGATCGCCTCCGCATTGGTCGCGTCCTCACGCCAGCTGAGCTTTTCCACCGCAAGCCAATCCCGCAACTCCGCCCGGCGGACTTCCAAAAGCGGACGAATGATCTCGATTTTCAATCCATCGATCACCAGCTCCTGAGACTCCGCCATCCCGCAGGCCCCGCGGCTTCCCCGCATCAGATTCCACAGCACCGTCTCCGCCTGATCATCACCATGGTGGGCCAGAATCAGTCGTCGACACCGCCATTTGCGCGCACAGTCCGCGAAAAACGCATGCCTCGCCATGCGACCGGCCGTCTCCACCGAGACCTTCGCCGCCTCCGCCCTGGCCGCAACCTCCACCTGGCTTGCTTCAAATTCGTATCCCAAGCTCTTCGCCAGCTTGGCCACAAACCGCGCATCCTCGCCCGACTCATCGGGCCGCAGTCGATGGTCTAAATGACACACCACCAGGGACGCAAACCCACAGCGATGAAGCAGATGCAGCAACGCCACCGAATCCGCACCACCGGAGACACCGACCAGATACCGCCGCCGCTTCGATGCGTCTTCAAGCCACTTTGGAATCCTCACCAACACGACAAGAGCCTGCCCATACCACCCCCGAATGGGCAGCCCGAAACACGCCATCCCGCCCGCGAACGCTTCGTCGCTTGGATCGACAAGACCTCAGCAGCCGGCGGCATTCCTTTGCCGCTCGGCGCTTCCGGCGCGGTGATCGAGGCCGGGCGGCAGGTCATTGACCGTCATGGACCCGTAGCACTTGCCAAAGTCGCCAAGCTCCATTTCCGCACTTCTGCTAGGATTCTCGGCCATCCCGGCCCCGATGGCACGCAAACCGCATGATCGCCGACGAACGAAATCGAATTTTTGACGGGACAAATGTCGCTGCCTATGGTCTCAAACCCCCGTGCCGGTCAAACGTCCGTCCCACCCTCTCACACCCATGGCCACTGTTACCAAACGCGAGCTCGTCGTCAAAATCAGCAATGAAACGGGTCTGACCCAGCAGCAGGTCTTCGATGTCATCCAAAAGACACTCGACTCGATCACTGACTCGCTTTCCAACGGAGACACCGTCGTCATGCGTAACTTTGGTGCCTTCCAAGTCAAGGAAACCAAAGCCAAGATCGGCCGTAACCCCAAGGATCCCGGCAAAGATGTGCCGATCCCTGCCCGCGCCGTCGTCAAATTCAAGCCCGGCAAGGAGATGAAGGAAAAAGTCTCCACCACCCTCGCCCTCATCCGCGAGCGCGAGGCCAAGTAGGGCGGACCGCGCGACGCTGTCGCGCCCGTAATCCCAACAAGCTCTCAATCCAATCTCCCCACGAGATTGGAAGCGGCAGCACCTTAGATTTTGCCCAATCTCGCAGCGTGTCGGTCAAAGTCACCAAGGTCGCCTGCCAAAGCTGCGGTGCCAATCTCACCCTCGACGACTCCATCCGCTTCGTCACCTGCGGCTACTGTTCCGCCCAGCTCGAGATCGTCCACGACAGCTCGACCATCCATTCCAAGATCCTCGAAGACATCGTCAAACGCCAGAACGCCGTCGAAGCCGAATTGAACATCCTTCGCATTGAGCGAGAGATCCGGCGAATTGAAAGGGGATGGGAAAGCTACCGCCAAAACCTTTCCTCCCGAGCAAAAGACGGCAGCCTTGTCGAACCCTCCACCATCGGCCCGACGCTCGTTTGGGCATTTGGCTGGATCATCGGCCTGATCATCATCATCGCCTCCGGCTCCAACCAGCAATGGTTCGGCCTCGTCCTCGGCCTTGCCATCCTGCTCACCAGCTACCTCATCGCTGACCACGGCATCCGCCGCGCCAAGGAATTCGCCGCCATGCGATCCCGCTACCTGATCAAGCTCAACCACCTCAAAGGAGACCTCTCCAGCGCCGAACGAAAACTCCGCCTCGCCCCCATGAAACGGAGTGGCGCTTCTAAAATCCCATAACGATGGGCAAGGCGACCAAACCCAACTCTCGCCCTCCCGCCCGCCTTCCGCTATCATCCCCTGCGTGCAGAAACTCCTGTCCGCCATCCTCGCCCTCGCCGTCATCTCCTGCGCCCACCCGCGCGGAAACTACGACGGCTACATGACCCGCAGCTACACCGTGCGCGGCCAGACCTACCACCCGATGTCCGTCGATGAAGCCATTCATCACAGCGATGTCGGCACCGCCTCGTGGTACAACGAATCCAAATTTTTCGGACTCAAACGCGGCACCACCTCGCTCGGCGAAAAGGTCATGCCGTGGCACGTCATCGCCGCCCACAAAACCCTCCCGCTTCCCTGCGTCGTCAAGGTCACCAACCTTGAAAACGGTAAATCCGTCAAATGCCGCGTCAACGACCGCGGCCCTTTCATTGGCGACCGCATCATCGACCTCTCCCCCCGCGCCGCCAAAAAAATCGACTTTTACGACCAAGGCCTGACCACCGTCGAAATCGAAGTCCTTTCCGTCGGCGACGGAGGCTACAAGCGCAGCAAACGCAAAAAGTGGTTCTTCGGCCTTTTTTAAAGAATGGGGGGTGCCTCCGCATTGGTCGCGTCCTCGCGCCAGCTGAGCTTTTCCGCCGCACCCGAATCTTTATTGGACTTCACCCCGTCCGGCCCTAAGATCCACCATGGGTCCTATCGCTGGCTGGGTTTTGCTCGGATTGATCGCTGGCGCGCTGGCCCGCTGGATTCTGCCCGGCGAGGAAAGAGGCGGATGGTTTTCCACCCTCGTCCTCGGCATTGTTGGTGCCGTCGTCGGCGGCTACTTGGCACGCCACTTTGGCTACCTGCCAGTCGCCGAGCCTGGAGAATGGTTTCCCTCACTCGCCTCAGTCGTCTCCTCCACCGTCGGAGCCATCGTCGTCCTTGCGACATGGAAATGGCTTAGGATTTAAGCTTTCCAGCCTTTCCACTCAGCCGCCACCACTCCGCTATCCGGGCCTCCAACTTTCCCGCTCACAAGAGAAACATGAAGTTCCTGTGAATTCGTAAACTTCCCCCGTCAGCAATCATGTTTCTCCTTGAGCGTCACTTGTTGCGGAGTAGTCTTGACCTCACCCGGGGTTCTTAACGGCCCTCACGGGTCATAAACAAAACGGGTCCGTTTTGGACCCGAAACCATAGACAAACAAAAACATGAAAACCAATAATAGAAAACTACGTGGTTTCACCTTGGTGGAACTCCTCGTGGTGATCGTGATCATCGCGGCCCTCGCGGGCCTTTCGGCTCCCATGATTCTCCGCCAGCAAAAGGCGGCAGCACGCACGGAAGCAATCAGTAATGCCAAGCAGGTCGGTCTCGCCCTCCTCGAATTCGACCAAGAGTATGGTTCCTTCCCGGACGACGACACCGCCACAAGCGTGGCGGACTCGACCGGAACCGATCTCAACCTATCGGGTGGCACGGCTAACGACTACTTCCGCCAGCTCATCGCCTTCGGTATCCAATCGGAAGACATCTTCTACACCAAGACGTCCTACACCAGAAAGCCTGATAAGGTTCTTACCGCTAGCAAGGCTCTCGAGCCCGGCGAAGTTGGTTTTGGCTACATCATGCTCACCGGTTCCGTCGGCCAAAACACCTCGGGCAACCCAGGTCGCCCGGTCTTGGCCACTCCACTGCTCAATGCAGCGGAAGACTGGACCTTTGACGGCGATCCATACGGCGACAAGGCCGTGCTCCTCCGCCTGGACAACAGCGCGGAAGCACCCCTCATTCGCTCGAAGGACAACAAGGTTTCCGTCGGCAACGGCAAGGTCATCGAAGACACCGGCCCAGACTCCGTCTGGGGAACCGAAAATCCTGAGCTCAAGGCTCCAGGCAAGCGCGGCACCTGATCCCGCCTGAGACTCCATCCATCCAAAACCGGGAAGCTTCACGGCTTCCCGGTTTTTTTGTTTGCGCATGGCCCACTCCGCACCAAGAGCTAGGCTATCATGTCGGAATCACCCGTCTCGCGCGCCTTCCTACCCTATCCCTCCTCCACCCTGAGCCCCAGGATCGTCCCCACCGATCTCAGCTCCTTCAAATCACGTGGCATCTCTCAGGTAGAAAGAGACCTCCAGCAAAAGCTCATCGAAATTCGCGAGACCTACCTCGCCGCCATCGACCATTTCAACTGGAACAAACTCGTCTATGAGGCCGAGATCAACTTCGAACCCGTCGTCGGCGAGACCTACCACCTCTACGAAAGCCGCGGCCGCCACCTGCTCTCGATGATCGGCCCCAAAGAGTGGGCCATGAAGCACCTCGCCACCTTCCGACTGAATGTCGATCGCCAATGGCTCCTCGTCGAAGCCGGAGCAGAAATCGACATCAAACAGCTCTTCGCCCTCCCAGCCATGAGCTGATATCCTGATCCATTTTTCTTGGCCAAGTCCCCCGTCGGACCTACAAGCCCCTCGCCATGACCCGCCCACAAGTCGAATTCAGCATCAAGATCTTCATCGTTCTCCTGATCATCGCATTCGTCGCCGCCCTCACCCACGTCCTCCGGACCCTCGGCTGGGCCTAAGGGAGAAAGGGCATTTCTGCCCTGTCCACTCACCCCACGAAGCGTAGCTTTCGCTGATCCGCTTTCCCAAAAAAAAGTGGTTCCCCTACGCCTCGAGTCCTACCAAGCCACCTTCGCCTCCTGAGGCTGCCCCCCCCGGTCCTTGTAACGGATCAAGCCATGCTCCACGCCGTACTCGTGGACGCACTTCGTGACCTTCACATCGAAGGCGCAGTATTCCGCGATTTTCATCATCGGCTCCCGGCTCCCCGTCTTCTTGTATTCCTGCCACCAGCGCAGCGCATCCAGTCCATCCGCCGTCTTATTTTGCCCCAGCGAGCCCTCCGCCGCCGCATCAAGCTTCAGGCGAAAACCTAGCACCTCCTGCAAATCGAGCATCATGTCCAAATTCACTGTCTGGTTCGGCAGATCATAAATCGTGTAACCCTGAAGCACTGGATAATCGAATTCCACGTGGTTCCAACCCACCACCAAATCCGCCTTCACCAGCTCATCGACCAGCTCATTCACCTGCGCCTCCCCGTAGATCTTATACGCTCCGCTATCCGTTGAGTAGGTCACCCCCACCGACATCCCCATCTTGTCCTTGTGGGCCGAGCCCCCCACATCATTGAAGCTCCGCTGAGTCTCCAGATCAAAGTAAACGATGTTCTTCGCCGCCACGAGCCCAGCCTAGCAACCGAGTCGCGCATGTCCAAGCGCCATCAGTCTGGAGTGGCAGCTTTCCAGGCTCATTGCCGTTCGAGGGGGAATTGACGATGAGGCTGGAAGCCTCAGTCACGGGTTTGTAGAAAACCTGTCACAGTTTTGTCGGCTCGGATCAATGGAGGGTGAAGAGCCATGCAAGCAGCCACAGTCATCGAATTTCCCGTGATGGACCGAAAACGATTCACCGACCTGATCCGTGGGCATCATCTGGGCCTCGTGGCGTATGCCACGGCGCTGGTGAAGTCTGAAGCCGCCGCCCGTGATCTGGTGCAGGATTCCTGCGTCGCGGCGTGGCAGAGTTTGGGGAAATTCGATGTCAGTCGTGATTTCGGCACCTGGATGCGGGGGATCGTTCGCAACAAGTGGCGCGAGCACTGTCGGAAATACAAACGGGAGGTGGCGTTGGATGAAGAGACGCTTTCACGGCTGGAGCAACCTTTCGAAGACTCGCCGGACGACTCCGATCTGTTTGCAAGACTCGCCGAGTGCCGCAGCAAACTGCCGGAGCCGATGGCTGTGGTGGTGCGCGTGATTTACGATGAGGGCCGGACTTCGGATGAAGCGGCGGAGATTTTGGAAACCAAGGCACCTGCCTTGAGAAAGCGGCTGGAGCGAGCGCGGGAAGTGCTGCGCTTGTGTCTGTCGCGCAACAACTAACAAGCAACACTTTAAAGAGAGATGAAAGCGGAAGATCAGTTGATGGATGCCTTGCTCAAGGAGCACGCGAGGAAGCGCGAGGCCGATGAGGCTTTGCTGGCGGGCATTGAGGCTGCGCTGGATGGAGAGGAGGTGCAGAAGACGCCGAAGTGGAAGCGGGTGATGCCGCTATCGATTGCGGCGTTGCTGGCGATGACGGCGGGGGGGGTTTTGATGCGCCAGAAGGACTTCGCGCCGGCGTTGGCGGTGAATGATGAGCTGGAAAGCAGGCCGATGAGACCTGAGGCGCATACGATCGCCCCGGGTTCCACGGTCGCTGCACCGAGTAGTGATGAAATGGCTCCTGCTGTGCCGCTTATGGAAGAGGGAATGGTGAGCCTAATGGAGGTGGCCGAAGCTGCCGCCGCAGATCGGGGAGCCGAGGTGCTACCCAAAGAGTTGCTTGAAGGAACTCCGTCGCCGATCCGTTTGCCTGACGCACCCAGTGCGAGCAAGGCTAGGGTGATTGCTTCCAACACGTCAGCTCCCAGTGCGATTCCGGTTCCGACTGATGCGCTCTCTGCGCCGCTCGCAGAATTTGGAGCATCGGACGACTTCGGTGATGGATGGGGAGCCGGTGTAGATGGTGGTGGCGGCGGAGGTGGCGGAGAGATGTTTTTTGGACGGGATGCCGCAGATAAATCACGGATTGGTGGCGAGAGTGATGGCGCTCTTGCTAAGCGGAAGATGGACCGGGCTGCTCGCTTGCCCAGACTGCGCGGAAAGATCGTTGAACCTACTAACGGGGCTGGCGACCATTACGGCCCGCTTGTCGATCAGCCATGGAAGTCGCCTTGGGAGGATGGGCTTTCGACCTTTTCGATCGATGTCGACACGGCATCCTACACGAACTTGCGTCGGATGATCCGTGAAGGTCGCAATATCCAGCCGGATGCCGTGCGGATCGAGGAGTGCATCAATTACTTTAACTACAATTACCCCGAGCCGGAAGGCGATAGCCCGTTCCGGGTGCAGTCGGTGTTGGCGACTTGTCCGTGGAAAACGGATCACCTGTTAGCCCGGGTTTCGATCAAGGGTCGGGAAGTGGCGAAGAATGCGCGTCCGGCCTCGAACCTGGTGTTCCTGATCGATGTCTCGGGCTCGATGCAGAGCCCGGACAAGCTGCCGATGCTCAAGCGGGCGATGAAGCTTCTGATCGATGAACTCGATGAGCGTGATCGGGTCGGGATGGTGGTCTATGCCGGAACGGAAGGCGTGGTTTTACCACCAACCCGCCTCGATCAAGAGGGCAAGTCGAAGGCGCTGGCAGCTTTGGCGAAGCTTGAGTCGGGTGGATCGACGAATGGCGGTGCGGGCTTGAAACGAGCCTATCAGATGGCTTTGGAAAACATGCAGGCCGAAGGGGTAAACCGCGTGATCCTGGCGAGTGATGGGGACTTCAATGTCGGCACGACGGGTCAGGGCGAGCTGGTCGCGCTGGTGAAAGAGCGTGCCGCGAAGGGCGTGAGCTTGAGCGTGCTCGGCTTTGGCACGGGTAATCTCAACGATGCGATGATGGAGGCGGTGACTAACGATGGAAACGGCAACTATTTCTACGTCGATGGCGATCGCGAGGCGAAGCGCGTGTTTCTCGACAAGCTGAGCGGCACGCTGGTGACGATTGCGAAGGATGTGAAGATCCAGGTCGAGTTCAACCCGGGCAAGGTGAAGGCGTATCGTCTGATCGGCTGCGCCAACCGCGTGCTGCGCAATCAGGATTTCAATAACGACAAGGTCGATGCTGGAGACATCGGTGCCGGGCATACGGTGACGGCATTTTATGAAATCGTGCCGGTCGGTGTGGCGGCGCCGGGTGTGGGTGATGTGGACGAGCTACGTTATCAGAAACCGGAAGGCCGCAAAGAGTTGGTGGAGAGTGATGACTGGTTCACGCTGAAGCTGCGCTACAAGCATCCGGAAGGGGAGAAGAGTCAGCTGATTGAGACGCCTGTTAGAGGGAATGCGGTGGCTTGGGAAGAAGCGGGCAATGATTTCCGCATGGCCTCGGCTGCGGCGCTTTTCGGGATGAAGCTGCGGAAGATGGAGGATGTGAGCGAGCTTGGCTGGGACAAGGTGATCGAGATCGCCAAGCCAACGCTGGCGGAAGATCCGCAGGAGCAGCGGGCGGAGTTTGTGGACTTGGTGAAGAAGTTGGAGTGAGGATTGGAGCGCACGACGCTGTCGCGCCCATCTGTTCCGGGAAGTGGCAGGACTCGCTAAGGCGCGACAGCGTCGCGCGGTCCGATTCTAAAGATTTGGTCCGCCAGCTGCTTGGAGAGGTGAAAGCCTCTGATGATGAATGACGAAACGCCCTGACGACCTGCCTTTTATCGCGCGGGTCGACCCGTTTATTGGCCATGCCGAAGCTGATCTGCCTGCGCCGGAAGGCATTGCGGCGACTTGGTGGTGTGCGAAGCCGCCGATTGGGAATACGCATCCAGGGGCGACGTTGCCCTTTGGCATGGTCTCGGCCTGCGCGTATTCGGGGGCCTATGTGACGGGCTACGGGCGCTATGCGGTTTCGCTGAGTGGGGATTCACCGCCGGTGCTTTTCGGCCGGCATGAGGCGATTGGCATTGCCCACTTTCAGCAGAGCGGCACCGGGCGGATCCGGATGTATTACAATTACCTGCTGACGACGCCGTTGGGTGTGGACGGATTGGCGGGGAGGGAGGATCGGCAGGGGCTCATCGAGGAGCGGGCTTGGCCGGGTTTTTACGCGGGGAAATTCGAGGAGTCGGGGATCGGATTTGAAGTGGTGGCGGCGGAGCGCGGGGTCCGGCATCGCTATGATTTTCCTGAGGGCGTGGAGCCATCGGTGGCGGTGGATGTTTCTGCGGGAGGGCTGCTTATTGATGAAATGGGCTGCTATCCGCAGGGTGCGAAACTTTGGATCGAGGCGAATGGCTCGGTCTCGGGTGAGGTGGTGATGGAGGGGATTCCACTGCATTTTCACTGCGTCTGTGAAGGCGGCGAAGCCTGGCTGTGGGAGGATGAGCAGGTGCTAACAGATGTCGCCTATGAGCTGACGCTGGAGAAACAGAAGCACCGCCCGGAGTTCGGATTTGGTTTCCGTGGTGGAGATGGAGCACGCATGGAGCTGAGCTTTGGCTTCTCGCTGCGAACGGATGAGAGGGCACTTTCGGCGACGCCAAAGGGGTGGGATGCCTGCGTGGGTGAGGCGGCAAAGACTTGGGAGCAGGTGCTTTCCAAGGTGGAGGTGGAAGGCGGCACAGCGGTGCAGCAGGAGGTGTTCGCGACGGCGCTGTATCATGCCTGCCTGAAGCCTGCGGACTTCACGGATGAGAATCCTTTCACCGGGAAACCCGGGCCATTTTTCTTCGATCTTTCGACGCTGTGGGACCTCTACAAGACGCAGCTTCCGCTGATGATGAGTCTGTGGCCGGAGCGGGCGGGGGCGTTTGTGGAGTTTCTGTGTGAAGTCGCAGAGCGTGAGGGGGGATTCCCAGTGAGCTATCTGATGGACAACGTGCCGGATCGCTTTATCAAGCAGGCGACGGGGCTTTGTCATGCGATTCTTGAGGATGCGCGGGTGCGCGGGATCGAGGCGGATTGGGATCGGGTGCTTTCGTTGCTTTGGAAAACGAGCCAGAGCGGTAAGGGTCGTAAAAGTCGCTTTGCCGAGTACTCGAAGAAGCACGAGGTGGATCCGCTTTCGCATACGCTGGATATTTCGTATGCGCATTTCTGCATGGCGCGGATGGCACGAAGACTGGGCCATCAGTTGATCCACGATCGGGCGACTTCGTTGATGGGTTATTGGCGGAATGCCTTTGATTCGAAGAGCGGGCTGCTGAGGGAGGATTCGACCTACTACGAGGGGGAGAACTGGAATTACTCGTTCCGGCTTCTTCACGACATGCAGGCGCGGATTGAACTGGCGGGTGGCGATCGGAATTTCATCGGCCTGCTGGACAAGTTTTTCGGCTTCGCAGAGCCAAGTCATGGTGAGCGGGTTTTTCGATTTGAGGGACTTAACAACGAGCCTGATATGGAGTCGCCATATGCGTATCTCTACGCCGGGCGTCATGATCGCACGGCGCGGGTGGTGAGGCGGGTGATGGATTGTCAATTCACTACCGGGCCGGGTGGTTTGCCCGGAAATGAGGACTCGGGTGGGCTTTCATCATGGTATGTTTGGAATGCCTGCGGGCTCTTTCCGGTATGCGGTCAACCAGTGATGCTGATCGGCAGCCCCTTGTTTGAAAGCGCGGTTTTTCATCTCTCTGGCGGGGATTTTTCGGTGCGTACAGAAGGAAATTCGCATGAAAATGTTTTCGTCCAAGAGGCCTTTCTGAATGGTCAGCCGATCAAGCGTAGTTGGTTGAAAATCGGGGAGTTTCTCAAGGGTGGCACCCTGCATTTGAAGATGGGAAATGAGCCCTCTGACTTTGGGTATCACGAGAGGCCGCCAAGCTTTTCATCATGATGGCATGGGAACTGCGTATGAGTTGATTACTCTTCACGCTAAAATATTCCCAAAAACCATGCGATTCATCAACTCAGAAGCTGCTATTCGGAACGCCGTTTTTCTTGTCCGTGCGGATCCGATTATCTGTGGGCATTCAACTGAGGCACGGAATTTGGCAGAAGCTGCGGTGGCAATGGGGATGGAGAATGTGCACATCGTGAGTTACCCGCTTGATACTCTGAAGGAGAGTCAGTTACCCCTGAAGCCACTCGATACAATCAGCCCCTATTCTCCGGGAATCTCGATCGATCGACCTCGGCCGATGGGGAATTACAAGGTGCTCGATGGACGGCTTTCGCTCGGAATCGGTGGGCATCTCGTTGATCTGATGCACAAGCTTCCAGGTCGCACAATGTTGATGGATCTCTATCTTGTCCCGCATGGCCTGATGGTGATGCAGGCGGTGAATAGTTTCCGAAGGTCGGGGGCAGGTTCATCGGTCTTCACGGTGGGTGAGGCGGTGGGTTCGGATATCACGAACGTCGTCGGGAATGCACTCGCGGAGGGTCGCACGGGGGCGGCTCAGATTCTTCTCTCCAACTATCTCGAACACGATCATCCGGTGGCGGTTAGCCGCTTCACCAAGGACCTGATCATTGATGCGGGGCGACAAGTGGACGATGCTTTGGGAACGGCTTTCACGGGTCAGCTCGAGAGCCGGGTGGGGATCAGCTATCCGGCGATTGATACGACGGCATACATCGATATTGAAAAGAATTCCGGGACGGTGGATTCAATCCTTGAAGAGCGGGGGCTCAAGCGTGACGGCTATGTGATGTTTCTTTCACGGATCGCTCCGGCCAAAGGCGTCGATGACCTGATCGCCGCATGGAAAGACTGCAAGCTACGGGGGAAAAAGAAGCTCATCATCTGTGGCAATGGTCCAGCCAAGGACAAGATCCGGAAGATGGCGGCGGAGTTCGGTGATGTGATGGTTTTCGACAACGTGAGCGACTCGGAGAAAGGTGCGCTGATGCATGGTTGCTTTGCGTGGTGCCTGCCAAGCAAACCTAAGACGGAGTTTGTGGAGACCTTTGGCATTGCTGTTGCAGAGAAGATGCTGGCGGGCGGCCTTGGGCCGGTGATCACCACACGCACCGGAGGTATCCCTGAGGCAAGTGGCGGGCATTGCCTTGAGCATGTGGCGGGAGATGTTGATGGTCTCCGCTCATGCCTTGATCAAGTTGCCGAGATGAGCCTCGACGATCGTGTGAAGCTGTCGGCAGACGCGCGCCACTTTGCGCGGCGTTTTGATCGCTCCGAGATCTTTGGAGCGCTTCTCGATCGGGCCGTGAGCCGGATCGAGGCGGCCTAATTCTGCGGAGTGCAGAATGGCCGACTTAGCCCAGCGGGTATTCGCCGTCTTCGTCGATACCAACCCACCCGAGTTTGTGGAAAGCGGCGAGGATCGCGAGTGTCGGATCATTGCGCTCGTCTTCACCATGCTCGATCGTCGCAGTGCTGGTGAGGCCGCGCATCGATTCGATGCTGATCACGGTCGTGCAGCCTTCGAGATAAATCCAGTCGCCCCAATTTTGCGCTTCGTGTCTTGCTTCAAGCTTCTGCATTCTGAGGGCGCTGACAACTTCACGAATCGTGCTCGGTTCATTGTCTGATGGGACTTGGACGACGGTCTGCATGTATAGTTGATGGGCAATTCGGGTGACGCTGGGAGAAGGTTGCCGTGGATGGCAATGGCTTGTCACGGATAATGCTAAATGCTACGAAGATTCAGGGTGGAGGTTGCGACGGATTGAAGTTCGTGTGAAGTGTCAGCGCAAGCTTGCGTTGCAGAGTCGCGCGTAAAGCCCGTCGTGTGTGACGAGTTCGTCGTGGCGACCAATCTCGGCAAGTCGGCCATCCTTGAGCACGCAGATCAGGTCGGCGGAGCGGACGGTGGAAAGGCGGTGGGCAATGACGAAAGAAGTGCGCTCAGAGCGAAGGTGCTCAAGGGCTTCTTGCACGAGTCGCTCGGTCTCATTGTCGAGTGCGGAAGTGGCTTCGTCGAGAAGCAGGATGGGCGGGTTTTTGAGAAGGGCGCGGGCGATGGAGAGACGCTGCTTTTCTCCACCTGAAAAACGGATGCCACGCTCGCCGACGAGGGTATTGAGACCCTCAGGCAGCTCGCGGACAAAGCGGGCGGCATTGGCGGATTCGAGCACGCTCCAGAGTTCATCATCGCTGGCACCGTGTTTGGCGAGAAGCAGATTTTCACGGAGCGTCGTGTTGAAGAGAAAGCTCTCTTGCGTGACGTAGCCAGTATGATCGCGCAGCCATTCTTTTGAAAGGGTGTCGAGCGGCTGGCCATCGAGGAGGATCTGGCCGCGGTTAGGTTCATAAAAGCGGGCGAGGAGATGGAGCAGCGTGGACTTTCCGGCACCGGTCGGACCGACAAGCGCGACCGTTTGTCCGGGGGCGGCATCGAAGCTGACATGCTCGATGGCGGGGGCATCCTCGTCGTAGGAAAACGAGACGTCTTCGAATCGTATTGCCCCCCTAACAGTTCGAGGTCGTGAGCCGTCAAGGAGATTTTTTTCCTCCGGGCGATCGAGGATTTCGAAAACCCTCTGCGCGGAAATAAGCCCGCGATTGAAGACCTGGGTGAGAGGATTGATCTTCGAAATCGGATCGAAGATGAAGCCCCAAGCGAAGAGGAAGTAGAAGAGCACCCCTTCGGTGATTTCATCGTTGAGTACGCGCCAAGCGCCGAAGGCAACCATGGCGATGATGCCGCACTCGGCGAGCATCGAGATCCCTGGCCAAACGATGGCCTGACCTTTCATGACCCGCATGTATTTGCGGCGTGAGGTATGGCTGGCTTCTTGGAAACGATTCAGCGCCTCGGGTTCATCGGTGTAGACCTTGATCTGACGAATGCCTGAGAGCGAGTCGTGCAGCTGGGAATGAAGTGCGGCCGAGGCTTCGCTGCTTTCTCGCCAGCGGGGCCCGGCAAAGCGTGAGTAGTAGAAGGTGATGATGCTGATGATGGGAAGGGGGGCGACGGTGACGAGCGCGAGTTTCCAATCCTGCCAGAACAGCGCGGCAAGAATCAGGGTGAACTGGAGGATCGCGGCGAGCGCGGTATCGAGTCCCTCGACGATGACACGGTCCATGGCGGGAACATCATCGGCAACACGGCTCATCACTTCACCCGATGCGTTTTTGTCGAACCAGCGAACGGGAAGGCGTTGGAGTTTATCGTAGAGTTCAACGCGCAGGTCGTGAACCAAGCGGGCCTCGAGCGACTGAGCTGCTAGAGAGCGAAGAGATAGAAGGATTTGCCGCAGAACGATCGCGCCCAAGCCTATTAGTGTGGTTTGGATGACCCGATCACGCCGTTTTTCTCCGATCACTACGTCAGTGAATTCCTTGGCGATGGCTGGAAGCACCAGCACCAACGCGGTGCCGATCACTGCGAGAACGAAAACCAAGACCGCGCGGCTGCGGTAGCGGCCGGTTCGTTGGAGGAGGCGGAGAAGCACCTCGTCAGGATGCAGGCTACCGATTGGAAAACCACCCCGAACTGTCTAATTGACCTCGGGGGATTTGTGGAGAGAGTCTGCGAGTTAAGAAAATGGCATTGCTGATCACCTACGTCCTCGTCGCTCTCGGATTCTCATTCCTATGCTCCCTGCTCGAGGCCACCTTGCTGACGATCACGCCCACTGGGGTGCAAACGGCGAAGCAGAACGGCGCCAAGTGGGCAGTGGCGATGGAGCAGCTTAAGTCTGATATCGATCGTCCGCTTTCCGCGATCCTGACGCTCAACACCGTGGCCCACACGATGGGTGCTGCGGGAGCTGGCGCTCAGTATGCGCGGCTATTTGGAAACGGCGCGGAAGCCTACTTCGCCGGAGTGCTCACCCTAGCGATCCTCGTTTTCACCGAGATCATTCCGAAGACGCTGGGTGCCCGCTATGCGCTGTTCTTTGCTCCGGGAACCGCGTGGCTTTTGCCGAAGATGGAAATCGTCCTCTATCCTTTGGTCTGGCTTTGCCGGCAGGTTACCCGGCTGATCACTTTTGGTAAGGCCAACGAAAAGCCGATGCACCGTGAGGAACTTCTAGCAGTAGCGCGTTTGGGCGAACAAGAAGGAGTTTTGAATTCTGAAGAGGGTGCTATCGTTCGGAATATTCTTCAACTGGGCGACGTCCGGGTGTCCGATATCATGACGCCGCGACCGGTCATCTTCATGCTGCCGCAGTCGATTTCGCTTCGAGAATTTGCCAACAAAATTGATGGGAAACCCTTTTCCCGGATCCCGGTTTACGGTGCCAATCGGGACGATGTTCAGGGCTTCGTCTTGAAATCCGATGGCTTGCAGGCCTGCTTGAAGGATGGCGATGCGCCTCTTGAAAGCGTCATGAGGCCCTTGGATGCCGTGCCCCAGCAGGTAGGGGTTGACGGCCTCTTTCGGCGGTTTCTGGGGGAGGGGACTCACTTGTTGCTCGTTCACGACGAGTATGGAACCAACGTCGGACTAGTGACCTTGGAGGATGTTCTTGAGACGATCGTCGGTGTGGAGATCGTCGATGAGCAGGATAAAGTGGCGGATCTCCAGGTCCTAGCCCGGAAGCTCTGGTCCGAGCGCGCCGCCAAGATGGGGCTGCCTTTGGATGGCCAAGATGGGGGAGATTAGGCTGGCGGACGGAAAGATGGTAGCGGTGGTCAGCAGATTTGCGAAGTGCTCCCGCGTGAGGCCTTGGAATGGGGCGGAAGTGCCACCATTTGGCCCTCCTCCGACCTCAAAATCTGAGATTTCACGGAAATGATTTTAGAATCTTAATCAATTTCTGGCAGATGCTACCCAGTATGCAGGCAAATCGATCACTGATTTTCAATGCCCTATGACAAACCTACGAATTTCTCTAAAAAACGTTTCGAAAGGTATTGACGTGGGTGGATGGAAATGTAGTTTCCCCCCGCCGCGCCAAACAGCGCAGCGCGAGAGACGAGAGTCGATCGGAAGTCGGGAACGGACCCAAGGGTCACCCCGACAATCTGATCGGCT
>CAZVMS010000160.1:0-37905 GCA_964628795.1 uncultured Haloferula sp.
GGTGGAAAAAACTTCGCAAAAACCTCCGGCAATCCACCTTCAAGGACTTTCACGACGCGATGAATAAGTTCAACAATCGCCTCGCTTTCGCCACCATCACAGCCCGCCTGTGAACCCTCCCCGTGCAAAAATCCGCCGTGCGGCCGCGAAACTCCCGTAGCTTGATCGACGAGAAACTCAATATCACAAATCCCGCTCTTCGCCGCCATCCGGACGGCCTCACTGATCTCCCGAAACGTCGCCACCGCCGGCGCTGAAATCACAAGACGCGCTTCGAATCCCTCAAGCCGACACCGATCACGAAGTTCTCCAAGTCGATCCATCAGCTCCTCCTGATCTTGGCAAGAAGCATGAAACCGCCCCCGATCGTAGATCTTCCAACAATCTCCATTCCTCAAAATCTCCACCAGCCCCCGATCCCTTGTATCCAAACGCGGCGCCCCATACGACTGCACCAGCCCCTCAAGCCTTCCACCCCAAATCTCCACCGGCTCATGCACGATCTCTGCATCGTCCCTGCACCCGGCCAGCAAAAGCACTTCACCAAGCACCATCAGCGTCCCCATTGTCATTGCCCAGCTCACACCATCCAAACGTCCCAGCCTGCCGATTTCTTGTGCCCTTCTCACCCCACCCCACCTTCTCCCGATAAATCCCCCGCTCGGTGGCATTAACTCAAACAGAAAACTAGCCGCCACGGCGATTATCACCGAAAACCCCAACCGTGCTCCGCGCCTTCGTCCTCATCTCACTTCTCGCCGCCCCGCTCGCGGCGCACGATGCTGAGTGGCCTGACGAAAACCAAAACCACCGCCCGATCGTCCGCTGGTGGTGGCCTGCTGACCTTTCCCCAGACACCGACCCCATCGCCGAACTCGAAGGCATCGCCGCCGCAGGCTTTGGCGGTGTCGAAGTCCGCCCGGCTCCTGCCGCGAACAACGGACCCAACACTCAACTGGAATGGCTGTCCCCCGCCTGGATCGATCGTTTTTCCGCCTCGGCGAAAACTGCCGAACGCCTCGGCCTGAAAATCGATCTCTCCTGCAATGGCCCGATCACCGGCAACCTCCCACCCATCCCCCCCTACGAATCCGCCATCCAGTCCGTTCCGATCACCACCACCACCCAAGGCGGTCCACTCGACCTCCAGCTCCCCGTCGGGGGCGTCGACTGCCTCGGCGCTTGGCCAAAGCACGGCCCAGCCGTCGACTTGATGCCCATCATCGACCTCGAAACCCACACGCTCCACTGGGACGCCCCGCCCGGCACCTGGCGGATCTACGGCATCGGCCGCGAGGCAAAAGACTACCCCGACTACTTCTCCACCACCTCCACCACCAACTCACTCGCCCTCTTCGCCGAAGCATTCTATGGCACTGACGCTCCTTTCCCACGCGCCTACACCCTCGATGCCATCGAGCAGGAAGCCGACTGGACCAGTGCGCTCGTCTCCGCCTTCCAACTCCGCCGGGGATACGACCTGCGCGAACAACTCCCCGCGCTCTACGGCGATGCCGACGCCGGCACCGTCGAGCGCGTCATCAGCGACTACCGCGAAACCCTCGCCGACCTCCGCCGCGACACCCTCATCACCTGGCACAAATGGACTCACGATCAGGGAACCCTCAGCCGCACCCACATCGCTGGCATCACCGGCCATCCCATCGACCTCCACGCTGTGCCCGACATCCCCGGCATGCTCATCCACGGCCTGCCGAGCGACGACGACTTGCCGCTTCTCAGCTTCGCCGCTTCCGCCGCGCACCTCCACGCCAAGCCGCTCATCGCCGCCACCGCCTTCCATTCCCCGCCTGATCCTCTTCTAACGACTCCGGCGGAAATGAAGAGCACCGTCGATCTCCTCTGGCTCAGCGGCGCAAATCAACTGGTCCTCGATGGCATCCTAAGCGGCGCATCCGACGACTCCTTGCAAAATCTAACAGCCCCTCCCATTACCTCGCTTGGCCCCGGTTCCGGACGTTGGAAAAACATCCAGTCCTTCAACGATTACATCACGCGCTGTCAGAGCATCCTCCAGTCCGGAGCACCCGATCCCGACGTCCTGCTCTACTACCCCGCCCACGACTTCTTCGCCGAGCGCGGCGGGATTCCCAGCGCCCCCGGCAAGCAGACCGACTGGTTCCGACCCACCGCCTTTCATCGCACTGCCCGCACCCTCCTCGATTCCGGCATCTCTTGCGACTACGTTTCCGACCTCCTCATCCAGAACGCTACCGTCAGCCACGGTCGCATCATCCTCGGCGGCCTCGCCTACAAAACCCTGATCCTTCCGGAAGTACGGCAACTCTCGGAGATCACCGCCAAACACCTCCTCGAACTCACCCGCCTCGGCGCTACCATCACCATCCTCGGCGACTGGCCACGCGACGTCCCCGGCTTACCCTCACCCGACATCCGCCGCGGCACCCTCTTCACGAACTTCCAAAACATCCCCGACTCCCAGATCCTTGAAGGCGACGACCCCATCGAGCTCCTCCTCGACCTCGGAATCGTCCCCGAAGCCATGGCCGCCCACGGCCTGCGCTTCGTCCGCCGCAGCCACAGCGAAGGCAGCCACTACTTCATCGTCAACCGCTCTAACAAACGCGTCGACGCCTGGATTCCCCTCTCCACACCTGCCACCTCCGCCGTCCTCATGGACCCTCGCTTTCTCAAGCGCAGCGGCATCGCACCCACCCGCGTCCGCGACGATCGATTCGCAGTTCATCTCGTCCTCGAGCCCGGCGAATCTCGCATCCTCCGCACCTTCCGCGAACGTCCAGCCGAAGGCCCAAACTGGTTTGGCCTCTCACCATCCGCCTACCCGCAATCGATTGCCGGCACCTGGAACGTCGAGTTTTTCGAGGGCACCCCCGAGCTCCCCGACGAATACGAAGCTCCCATCCTCGGCTCCTGGACCACCCTTAAAGACCCCCGCGTCGAGCGCTTCTCCGGCACCGCCCGCTACACCATCACCCTCGAAGTCCCCGACGCCGGCAACTGGCTTCTCGACCTCGGCCAAGTCGCCCATAGCGCCCGCATCATCATCAACGCAAACGAAGCTGGCATTACCTACGCCCCCCCACACCTCCTCGACGTCTCACGATTTCTCAAAAAGGGCCTCAACACCCTCTCCATCGAAGTCACCAACCTCCCCCAACCCACTCCCGAATCCAACGCCCCCCCAAACCCATCGGGCTTACTCGGGCCAGTTAGACTCATCCCTCTAACAGACTAAAAAAGGAACCCTTCCCCTCAAGCTCTAAATTTCAAATTTCAGGTTTCAGCTTTTCTAAATCCCCATCCCATTAAGCATCTTTGTCGCCTCATCAAACTGCTCCACGAAAGAAACGAAGGTCCGATACATCCCCCAGCAGATCAGCCCGATCAAGATCGTGAGGACCACCTTCCAAGCCACATGCAGCTTCGGGTGAAGCCAGATGGAAGGGAGCGCAAAAGGCGGCACCGTCACGAAAGTCAGAATGATCAGCCCCGTCCCACAGTACCACGGCACCCCATTCCCCGGCAGAGCCGGAGGCACCGCCGGCAGCGGTCGTTTGGACTCATCGAGAAACTCCATGCAGTGCTTACACTTCACCGCCTCTTCCTGAATTTCCTCGGCGCAATACGGGCACTTCTTCATCATTTCAGCCCGCAACTAATAAACACCCCCTAAGCAATGTCGATGTCCAATAAAAATACCGGACGCCCCGAAGGACGTCCGGTAATGGCCATGGGAAGGGGGTCGCCCCCGAAAGCTTACTCGGTGATCTCGTAGATCGTCGTGGTACCACTCACTTCGTTGGCGACGATGAGAAGCGGCTTACCGTTCGGGCTGTCGCTAGCAGGCACGAAATCAAGTCCTTCAGGCCCAAGATCACCAGCGCTTCCGACCGCGCTGAAATCATCCTTATTGAACACCACCGAGAAGTCGCGGTTCGCCGCGTAGGTGACGAAGGATACGTCACGTGGATCCGTAATATCGAAGACCATGACACCACCGACTCGTTCCAGGGCGACAAAGGCATAAGTCCGGTCTCCCAACTCGCCGATCTCAATACCTTCCGGCTCCGGGCCTTTGGCATCAGAACGGCTGTCGACGCTCTGGTTCTCGGAGTTGGTGCTGCCGAAACCTTCCGGAAGGTTTTCCGCGATCCATGTTTCAATCATCTCGCCACTGTCGAAGACGCGCTCGCCTTCACTGCTGTAGATCGAGAACGAACGAGTCCCAAAGCTGTAGAGCTCCTCATAATCACCATCACCCGTCGCATCACCTTCCGTCGCAATCACCGTGAGACGACCAAGGTTCGCCCTCTCCTTCAGCACGTCGCCGAGAGGAAAGGCACTGGGATCAAGATCGAGCCTTTCAACACGAACCTCGTCCGAGTAGTCGCCATACTCGCGACCATCACCTTCATTGGCGGTCACGAAATAGGTCGAAGCTGGACACCGGAAGCGTCCATCACGTTTTTCGCGGGCGGTATAAACGCCGATCGCATCCGGCATTGGCAAACCCTTGATCGGCCAGTTTGCAATGCGAATCGCATCATCCCGGTCGGAGACATCAAGGGCATTGCCAAGCTCCGCATGGTTCACACTTCCCAGCGGAATCATGCGATCCACCTTCTTGGACCAAAGGTCGATCACCGCCACCGCATTGTTCTCCTGGCAAGTCACATAGGCAAAACGTCCACGCTCATCAATCGCGACATACTCGGGCTCGATGTCCTGAGCGGCGGTCGTTCCTTCAGGCCCACTGATCCGCACGCCCACCAAATCCGCCTCAGAAAGCCCGCCAAAGCCGACATTCGTGACCCGCCGCCGATTTCCTCCAAATGTCTCGATGATCGAAACCGAACCTTCCGGGTCCACCGAGTAGTCATCGTTCGGTTCACCTTCGTTCGCCACCACCAAGCGGCGTCCATTGCGATCATAAGTCAGCATATCTGGAAGAAACCCGACCTCTACCGAGTCCTTGATCTCGCCGTTCTTAGTCATGAACACAACGTGCCCCGGCTGAGTCTTGTCGGGCGCACCAACAGCCACCGCCACCTCATCGGTGCGAGACGAAGGATGCACATCCACACTATTAGGATTTCCAAACGTGGAAAGATCCACGGAAATGAGAAGTTGTGGCGATGATACATCGCTGGCATCGAAGATGTCGATCGCGTCAGCAGCACCGTTCACGACGAACATCCGCTGCGTAGCCGCGTCGAATTTCACAATCTCAGCCGCCGACTGATCGAACAAATCAACGGCGTCGCCATTGCGAACCCTGCTAATCGGATTGAGGGTGAGTTCGGCGCATGCCGTGGAAACGGAAAGACCCAGAGCAGCTCCTGCCAGAGTCCGAGGAATGAAGTGATTCATGGATTGATGTATTCTTGTTGGATAACAGTGCGACGTCCACGCTGTGACAGCTCGGCCCGCCGCAGCAGCTATCTGCCTCCACACACCTCCATTCAAAGACCCGCTTCGTAGCACCATTGTCACATGTCATTTTCGTAACATTGACTTCTCTCAATCGATGGCGGCCTCGTCACCCTTCCCTCGTCAAAAACAAAAACAACAAAATCCATCGAAAGGAGCCTCACAAAAAAGGCGGCCGGAACCGAAGTTCCGACCGCCTCCAACCATCCGTCGCAGCGAAAAAACTCTCGCCTGGCCAAGCTCGTTAATCGGCCTTCAGCGTGAGCTCGCGATCCTACAGTGCATCATTAAGCGTACCATCACCCACATTCTTTTGAACCCGGTCCATGCATCCCATTCATGGATAACCGAACCATTTGGCCCTGCGATTTCTGAATCGGCAGCGTCATTCCGCATCGTTCTGGTCAAAGGCTCAGCCACACCCTAGCCTCCGGGCTGTGCAGATGTTCGCCGTCATCGGACGACCCTTCCTCAACTTTGTCACCTACCTCGGCAAGCTCGGCTTGCTGGTTGGCATGGTGCTTGAGTCGATCCTCAAAGGGAGAATGCGGCATCGGCTGATGTTCGAACAGATCGTCGAGATCGGCTATCGCTCCCAGCCTGTCGTGGTCGTCACCGGGGCCTTCACCGGAGCCGTGCTTGCGGCGCAGTCCCTGTTCCAGTTCAGCGAACTCGGTATGGAAACCGGAGCAGGCGCTCTCGTCAGCGTGGCGATGATGCGCGAACTTGGACCATCGATCACCGCGCTGATGCTCGCCGGCCGCGTCGGCGCAGCCATGGCGGCCGAGATTGGAACGATGAAAGTTACCGAGCAGGTTGATGCCCTTCGCTCGATGGGCGTGCACCCGATCGACTACCTCGTCAGCCCGCGCCTGATCGCAATGTTCATTGCAATGCCTCTTCTCATCGCGGAATCCATCGCCTTCGGCATTGGCTCATCCCTTCTCGTCGGCACCCTCGCTTTCGGAGTCAACTCGGCCTACTGGATGAACCAAGTGAATATCCACACCGACATGTCGGACATCATCATCGCGCTCATCAAAGGGACCGTGTTTGGATTTTTGATCGTAATTGTCTCCTGCCATCAGGGGCTCAGCGCTACCAATGGGGCCGTTGGCGTCGGCCGCAGCACGACCCGGGCCATGGTCTACTCAGCCCTCTCGCTGCTCGTCTTCAATTTCTTCCTGACACTGCTGCTCAATATTCTCTTTCCGACTGGCGTCGGGAACTAATCAACGCTCAATCGATCGCCCCCGTTGATCTTCATCAAAACACTTCTCGACTCCTCTCGGACGCTCCGGGATTGCCCTTAGGACGAAACAACTAAAATTCTGCCAGTTTATCCCCCCGGACCCAAAAAGTGCGCTGGCCTCGGAAGGATCACGACTCCGACGCTCCACCTAGTCAGAGTCGTAAAGTCGGAGCTGTGCCCGATTTGACGGTGATTTCCCACCTGACAAAACACCCGACGCATGGCAGCTTCTCGCCGCCCTACCCGAGGCCCGCTATGAAACCCCGTGGACCCCTATCCCTTTCGCTGCTTATTTGGACCCTAGCCGGACCGATCTCTCTTGCATCGACAATTCCTGAGTTCAGCGGGCTGGGTGATCTTCCCGGAGGAAATGTTCGCTCTGTCGCCACAGGAATCTCGGCCGACGGCAGCAGCGTCAGCGGTAATAGTTCATCGACGAGTAGCGCCTCAATACCAAACGTCGATTCCGAGGGCTATCGCTGGAAGGAGCCAGGCGGCATGCTCAAGCTAGGTTTCTTACCCCTCGCCTCCGCCGCATCTACCGCGAACGGTCTATCGACTGACGGGAAAGTCGCGACCGGCTTCGCAGCATTCGGTCTTGGAGTCTCTTCAAATCGTGCTTTTCGGTGGGTAGAAGGCGTCGGGATGACCAATCTCGGCACCCTCCCCGGTGGTTCCTTCAGCTATTCGGAGGGCCGTGACATCTCAGATGACGGATTGAGAATTGCAGGTCAGAGTTCTTCCAGCAGTGGATTTCGCGCCTTTCTTTGGACCGCGGGCACCAATGGCGGCAACGCAACTATGTTGAATCTCGGCGTCGTTGCATCGGGGAATCTCGGTGGCATCTCAGAAGCCAACGGAATCTCAGGAAATGGCCTGATGGTCGTCGGTTCGAGCTCCGCTCTTTCAGGCATCCCAGCGACCGAGACAACGCCGGAAATCATCACAAGCCAAGCAACCCAGGCCTTCAAATACAGCGTCGCCACCAGTCGGGTCGGCCTCGGTGATCTTGAGGGCGGGAGTGTGACATCTAGCGCTTTCGCCGCCTCCTTTGACGGCTCCGTGATTGTCGGCTACGGCACGCCGGGGACGGGGATTAATCACGGCGTGATCTGGACAGATGCCGGCATCATGTCCGTCGGCGACTTGCCAGGCGGCGCAGATATCTGCCGCCTTTACGATGTATCGGCGGATGGATCCATTGCTGTTGGTCTCGGAAACGACGCGAGCGGAAGAGCCGCTGTCATCTGGGATCCTGAGAATGGATTGCGCAAACTTTCGACTTTGGTTGCCGGACTCGGCGTTGATCTGACCGGCTGGACGCTTGAGACCGCAGAGGGAATTTCCGCAGATGGCGATGTGATCGTCGGCAACGGCACAAACCCGGCAGGAAAGAAGGAAGCATGGAGACTAACGGGGGCCTTGGCGCTGTTTGTGCCGCCCGCGCCTGTGATCCCCACGGTCTCCCTCACCCTCGGCAAGGTCCTGACTTTTCCAACCGAGCCCGACAACATTTACCAAGTCGAGTACTCCCATAACCTCACAAACTGGCTTCCTCTTGGAGATAGCCATTCAACCGTTGGAGCCGCTCTGCCATCCACGCACAGCGTTGTTGATTCGATTTCTGCTAGCGGTTCCAAATTCTATCGCCTCACCCTCCTTCCAGAATCCGTTTCAGCGACTCCTCCATCATTCACCATAAGCGAAGGTGCCGTGCTCAGCTTCCAGACCGAGCCAGGCTTTATCTATCAAGCCAAGCAATCAACCAGCCTCAATGGATGGAATGATCTTGGTGATCCGATCACCACCACTGGAGATGCCGCTGGGATCACCCACACGGTGTTTGATCCCTTCACCGTATTCCCTGCGACTTCCCCTTCCCACAGCTACTACCGAGTCGAAATCGAAGCCCCCTGACCGGACGTTCAAGCCGACATCCTCACCGACTTGGGATCGGGATCGAGGAACTGCCGCCAGCTCTCGTCGTGACCACCGCGATCCTTGAGACCATACATCGGTCGCCAGCGCGGAATCGCAGGCTTCACCAAAGGAAACATGTTTGCCTCATGAGGAAGCTTGTTCGCCTTGCGCGTATTGCAACGGATACACGAGGTGACGATGTTCTGCCAAGTCGTCGCGCCTCCTTTATCCCGGGGCAGGACATGATCGAGATTCAGATCCGGCTCCGGGAAAACCTTGGCGCAGTACTGGCAGGTATGCTTATCCCGGAGAAAGACGTTCTGGCGCGTCAGCCGCACTTCCATGCGCGGGATCTTGTCATAGAGCGAAAGTACAATAATGCGTGGCACGCGCAGCGCCAACTGCACGCTGTGGATCAATTCATCCACCATGGCCGAGGAAGAGTGCTCGACCCAGGACTCCAAGCTATGCGTCCGGTAGCGATCCTCTCCGTCCGTCTGCACGACCTGCGCATGGCCGAGGACGAGTAACTTCAACGCACGGCGCGCCGAGCATGTTTGAACCGGTTGCCAGAACCGATTGAGCACGAGGACCGAATGATCGAGTAATACCTCCACGCCTTTTTCAAGAATTGCATCGGAACCTAGCAGTCTTCGTGCCCCTGCCAAGGTTCAAATTGGAGAAATATCAACACCCATGATGATTCATAACCCGAAAGCCTTTAGAAAATCACTTCCCTTTCCGGAACCGAGCCAGCTCACCCGTCTGCACCATCCTCATCATCGATCTCCGCAGCCAATTTCCGGTCGTAGCGAATATCCTGTGCCGAGCCGAGAAACACAGCGTCCTCACCAATATTCACCGACAAATCTCCAGTCCGCTCAAGAGAGCGGGCGACAAAAATCAGATGCAGTAAATCCTCCCCACGCTCACCACCCTCTTCAAGCTGGGCACTCAGCGTCGCGATTACATTCTTGTGCAAGCGATCCAGTTCCTTGTCCCGCTCCTTCAGGGATGCACCCAGCGAGATGTTGCGGTCCGTATAAGCTGCCACGGCATCGCGCAAGATCTTGTCAGCCACGGCATAGACTGGCTCGATCAACTTCACGTAACTCAACTCCGAGCGCTTGGCCATCTTCTTCGCTCGCTTGGCGATGTTCACCGCATGATCGGAAATCCTTTCAAGGTTGGCCGCGACTTTCATCGAACTGATCACTAACCTCAAGTCGCTCGCCACCGGATGGAAGCGAACCAGAATGTCCATACCGGTCGAATCGATGCTCCGCTGCAGATCGTCAACTTCGCTATCATCGGCGATCACGATCTTGCAGCGGTCAATGTCTCGCTCAAGAAGAGCCTGGATGGCGCGCTCGAGATTCAGTCGGGTCTGCCCAGCCATGGCAATGACCTCGCGACGCAGGAAGCTGATCGCTTCGTCGAATTCGCGAATGATGTGGGGTGAGTCCGGATGCATGATGATATCGTGGGTTTTAGCCGAATCGGCCGCTGATGTAGTCTTCGGTTTCGGGCTTCTTCGGATTCGAGAAGATAGCAGACGTCGAGCCAAACTCCACCAGTTCGCCCAAGTAAAAGAAAGCCGTCTTGTCCGACACGCGGGTCGCCTGCTGCATGTTGTGAGTAACGATCACAATCGTAAACTCCCTGCGCAGTTCGAGGATCAACTCCTCCACCTTGGCGGTGGCGATGGGGTCCAAGGCAGAACATGGCTCATCCATCAAAAGAATCTCCGGTTTTACCGCAATCGCCCGCGCAATGCAAAGCCGCTGCTGCTGACCACCCGAAAGACCGAAGGCACTCTCGTGCAGGCGATCCTTTACCTCATCCCACAAGGCCGATTCGCGAAGCGCCTTCTCGACAATCCCGTCCATCTCCCGCTCCTCAATCACACCCGAAAGGCGCGGACCATAGGCGACGTTTTCGTAAATCGATCGGGGGAAGGGATTGCTCTTCTGGAAAACCATCCCCACTCGACGCCGAAGTTCGACCGGATCCACTTCAGGACTGTGAATCTCCGCGCCATTCACGTGAATGGTTCCCTTCGTCACCTTCGCCCCGTGGACCAGATCGTTCATCCGATTGAAACACCGAAGTAGCGTCGACTTTCCGCAACCGGACGGTCCGATGAACGCGAGGATCTCCTGAGCACGAACCGTGAGATCGATGTCCTTCAGGGCGCGAGCCGTTCCGTAGCAGAAATCCACCCCATCGACTTCGATGACGGCCCTGGATTTCTCCGCTTTCGTTTGGGTCTGGACCATATCATTCATCAGCTGAAGCGGCCGGAAATATAGGACTCCGTTTCCCCTTCCTGAGGGTTCTCAAAAATATCCCGCGTCGGACCATACTCAATTAAACGGCCCATGTAGAGAAAAGCCGTCCGATCCGAGCAGCGCGTCGCCTGCTCCATGTTATGCGTCACAATCACGATCGTATATTGGTCTTTCAACTGGCGGATCAAGTGCTCGATTTTTAGCGTCGCCGTTGGATCAAGTGCCGCACAAGGCTCATCCATCAAGAGAATCTCGGGCTGATTCGCAATCGCCCGGGCGATGCACAAGCGCTGCTGCTGACCGCCGGAAAGCCCGAAGGCACTCGAATGAAGTCGATCCTTCACCTCGTCCCAAAGGGCCGCTGAGTGCAGCGACCGTTCCACGACTTCATCCAACTCCTTCTTCTTGTTCCGACCGGCAACGCGCAGGCTGAAGACGACGTTCTCATAGATCGTCTTGGCGAAAGGATTGTATTTCTGGAATACCATGCCGACCCGCTTCCTCAGCGAAATCACCTCGATCTTCGGGTCATAGAGGCTTTGGTCATTCAGACGAATATCGCCCTCGTGACGAACGCCATCGATCAGGTCGTTCATCCGATTCATGTTACGCAGCAAGGTCGATTTCCCGCAACCCGATGGCCCAATCAGCGCCGTCACCTTCCGCTCGGGAATGGACATGTTGATTCGATGAAGCGCCTGCTTCGCACCGTAGTGGAAACTGAAATTGTCGATGGCGATAAAATCTTCCCGAGGCATTAGAAACTGCTGGTGGCGTATTTCTTACGCAGGTGGTTGCGCAGGGTGATGGCGGCGAGGTTCATCACCACCACGATCGTGATCAAAAGCAAAGTGGTCGCAAAAACCATCGGCTTGGCGGCTTCGGAATCCGGTGACTGGAAGCCGAGATCGTAAATATGGAAGCCGAGATGCATGAATTGCCGCTCGGCGTGGATGAAGGGAGACACCCCATCGATCGGAAGATCCGGCGCACTCTTCACCACGCCGACGAGCATCAGCGGTGCCACCTCACCTGCTCCGCGAGCCATTGCGAGGATCACGCCTGTTAGAATCCCGGGCAAGGATGCCGGCAGCACCACCCGCTGAATCATTTGCCACTTCGAAGCCCCACAAGCGAGGGCCGCTTCGCGCACGCCACGCGGCACGGCAGCAAGTGCTTCCTCGGTGGCAACGATCACCACCGGCACGGTCAGCAAGGCCAGGGTCAGCGAGGCCCACAGGATGCCACCACTTTTGAAGACCGGCTCTTCCAGATCGGAGTAGAACCAGTCGTCGACAACCCCACCAACGAAGTAGATGAAGAAGGCCAACCCGAAGACACCGAAGACGATCGACGGCACCCCCGCCAGGTTGTTGACCGAGATTCGCACCGCCTGAACCAGCGGTCCCTGCTTGGCATACTCGCGCAAATAGATCGCGGCGATCACTCCGAATGGCGTCACGAAAAGACTCATCACCAAGGTCATGACCACCGTTCCAAAGATCGCGGGATAGACTCCTCCCTCGGTATTAGCTTCGCGGGGATTGCTACTGAGGAAACTCCAAATCCGACGGAACATCTCCCCCAACCGTCCAAAGACGCCCACCTTGTTCGGCTCAAAAACGTGAAGCAACTCGCCGGTCGCAATCCCAAGCTCCTTACCATCCACAGACGCCATGATGAAGCGATCCGCCTCCAGTCGCTCGCGCACCTCGAGCCGTTTCTTATCCAGCTCCGCGAACTCAGCCTGAAGAACCTCCAACTCCAGCGTAATCTCAGCCGAAGGTCCATGAAGGCGCTCTTGGTTTGTCAGTTCCTTCACCCGCTCGCTATTCCGGCCAATCTCCCCCTTCTCGATAACCTCAAGCTCTTCGCGCAAATCCTCATTCGTCTCGATCTCCTGCGCAATGCGGTCCATGAACTCAGGAGCACCCACTTCCAGACGTTCACCACTTCCGAACTCAATCGCTACCGCCCGACCGATCGCGCTGCCACCTTCCAGACGCTCGACGACCCACAAATCCTCCGGCTCACTCGTCGACTGCACTTCAGCACGGTCGATGAAAACAAAGGTCTCCCCATAAAGATCACGATTGCCGCGGAAGACCTGAATCTCTTCGTGATAAACTCCCGCCATGTCGCGGCGCTCACGCTCCTGAGCAATATAGCCGCCGATCTTCTCCTCCACCCCATCCTTGTTCACATCAACGACCACCAGACGGTTCGGCCAAAAGCTTTCCATCCCTTTCACCAACACAAGGGATAGCAAGCCCAGCGTAAGAATCACACCAACAGCTAATCCGGCAGCGGTCAACCAGACCAACGGCTCTCCTTTGCGGGAGCGTCCGGTCGTCGCGAAACTATGATTTGAATCAGCCATCGATAAGGATCACACGAGCTTGTTCTTTTCCCTCAATCGTTGACGCATCACCTCCGCGACACTGTTGAGGATGAAAGTCAGCATGAAAAGCACCAGCGCTCCGAGGAACAGCGTCCGGTAGTGGGTTGAACCCGGTGCCGCCTCGGGCAGCTCGACCGCGATGTTTGCAGACAGGGTTCTCATCCCCGAAAAGATATTCCACTCGGTGACCGGTGTGTTCCCAGTCGCCATCACCACGATCATCGTCTCACCCACCGCACGCCCAAAGCCAATCATCAGCGCCGAGAAGATCCCCGGCGAAGCCACGGGGATGATGATCGAACGCACCACCTGCCAGCGACTCGCCCCCAGCGCCGAAGCTGCGGCGGTGAGAGTCTTCGGCACATTCGAAAGGGCGTCTTCAGCAATCGTAAAAATCACCGGGATCACGGCAAAGCCCATCGCAAAACCCACCACCAGCGAATTCCTTTGATCATAAGACAAACCCGTCACCTGTGGCCACCAAAGCCGGAAATCAGCGATCTTATCCCCCGTGTTTGGATCCTTGTAGATGAAAAAGATCTTCTCGATCACCGGACCCAGCGACCAAGCCAACCACGAGACTCCCAGTAGCATCGGAAGGAGCACCATCCATTCCCGACCGCCTTCGAAACAGCCGCGAATCGCCATCGGCTGACGACTCCAGATGATCCCGACCAACAGTGCGGAAATGGGTAGCGAAAGACAGACCAGAAAAACGCCGGGCACCTTGTCGTCTAGAATCGGAGCAAGCCAGATACCCGCAAGAAACCCAAGCACCACCGATGGCAATGAAGCCATGATTTCCATCGCCGGCTTAACCACACGTTTCATCGAAGCCGGTAAAAACGCCGCCGAGAAAACCGCCGCCAACAAGGCGATCGGCACCGAGAACATCAAGGCGTAGAAGGTTCCCTTGAGAGAGCCAATGATCAGTGGCACGAGCGAGAGCTTCGGCTCGAAATCATCGGAACCACCAGTCGACTGCCATTGATAGACCGGCTCCGAACCGCCTTCATACCAAACCTTTCCGAAGAATGCCCTCACCCCCGCCTCAGGGTGGTGATCTTGAAACGAAAAACGCTGCACCTGGCCCTCCGCACCGGCAATGAAGAAGTGCTCGGTCTTACCATCAATCGCAGCGGCAACCGGCTCAAACTCCGCTTCTCCCGTCCATCGCGTCGAACCCGACGTCAGGTGACGAATCGAAAGCATGCCACCTGCACCCGTCAGGAAGCTCTTCTTTCGCAGACTCGGGGCAAACACCGGCACCCCGTCACCAATATCGTCAAATGTCTTTGTCTGACCAAAAATTCGCTCGGCCGACCCCTCGGGCCGGAAAAGACTGAAGACGCGCTGCTCGCCGTCGTCAGCCGTCATCGCGACCGACACACCACCAAAAAGATAGTCCATCCGCGCCACCGCACGGCCGTCAAATGGCGTGAAGCTCTGCTTCAATAAAGGCTCGTCGCCTTCGATGAGAAAATAGTGAACGACTCCATCCCTCGTGCCGAGCAAGAGCGCCATGCCGTTCTGAGATGCCGCCATGGAACTCACCTCACCGCTAAGGGCGTCGGTGAGATCATTCGTTCCGAGCTTGGTCAACTTCGCCTTACCGATAAGCGACTTCTTCTGCCCAAGCCTGATCACCGAAACCCCCAACTCGCGCGCCACGAGGATGGTCTTTTTCGAATCACCATCCCCATAGGAAAGAAGCTTTACGGCTCCTTCGCCACTCCCCACATCGAACCATGGCTCGGCCACGACTGAAGGCCTTACCGTCCTCGAACCATCCTCTGAAAACTCGGTCTTATACTCGACTCGAAACGACCCCACCCGACCATCCGCAAGTCCCACTGAAACACGCTGATGCACCGCATCGTAGGAAGCAGCCGAAACTTGGACTCCTTCGAGAGAGGGCACCGGCACGACTTCACGATCACCGTTCTCAAGATTCAGAACCACCACTTCCGCACCGCCATTGTAGAGGAACGGTCGCTCACCCCACTCATCCACACCGAGCAGCAATGGCCGCCCGCCGGGAACTTGAATCACCTTCTCCGCCTTGACCTCGGCGTTTGAAAAAAGAGGGATGATCTCCTTCACAATGAAGAAGAAAATCCCAAAAACCGCGAGAATCACCATCAGCCCACCAAAGCGGATCAGGTGGGTCATTACCCGATCAAGCAACAAGGTACCTTTCGATACCTCGAAACGCTTCGGGTCTGGCGCAGGTTGATTCTTTACTGGGCTCATTCAGTAAGCGGATTTCAGCTAAGATTGAAGCCCGCTCAGCAGTCGAGAACCGACTCCTGAACAGCCTTCCAAATCTCCAGGAATCACTTCGCAAGCGAGTCCACCACTTCTTTCGCCAGCTCAGCAGGCATGGGGAAGTAACCGTCCTTTTCAACAATCGTCTGACCTTCCTTGGAAAGGACAAAGGTCAAGAACTGAAGCGGAGCTGCTGGCAAAGCTTCACCTGGCTTTTTATTGACGTAAACGAGGAGGAAGCGCGCCAGTGGGTAGTCACCCGAAAGCGCGTTATCATAGGTTGCATCAAAGTACTCACCACCATCAGTGGAAAGCGGCAAAGTGCGCACCCCCGAAGTCTTATAGCCAATGCCCGAGTAACCAAGCGCGTAAAGATCACCACCGATGCCCTGCACCACAGCGGACGATCCTGGCTGCTCCTTGACGGTGGCCTTGTAGTCGCCTTTACCGAGCATGTGTTCTTGGAAGAATCCGTAGGTGCCGGAAGCGGAGTTACGACCGTAGAGCGAGATCGGACGGCCCTTCCACGCATCCATTCCCAACTGACCCCAGTCGGTGATATCCTCACCACCCTTTTTCCGAGTACTGGAGAAAATGCCATCAACCTGCTTCAGGCTGAGTCCCTTGATCGGGTTGTCCTTGTGAGCAAAGACGGCAAGCGCGTCGATCCCAACCCTCACTTCCGTTGGCTTGTAGCCGAACTTCTTTTCGAAAGTATCGATTTCCTCAGCCTTCATCGGACGACTCATCGGACCGATCTGCGCAGTGCCCTCCATGAGGGCCGGAGGCGCGGTGGATGACCCCTTGCCTTCGATCGAGATGGTGACGTTCGGGTAAGCCTTCTTGAAACCTTCAGCCCACAGGGTCATCAGGTTGTTGAGCGTATCGGAACCCACCGATGAAAGACTTCCGGAAACGCCGCTGACGGGCTTGTAAGCGGGAAGCGCTTCATCGATATGCGATTCGGCGGCGGTGACCACAGCCATGGTGGCGGCGAGAATACTGATGATAAGACGATTCATGATTTCTTGACGATGTTCGGACTTGCAGGAATTCTGGGACCGCGCCCTTGACGCGCCAGATGGACGGGGAAAGTAGCCGAATTGGCCACCAAGGCTTGGTGACGACAATGTCACCATAGGAGATCCACCTGCTTGCCAAAGTTGTCACCCTGAAACACCCAACCAGGTGTCCCCGAGCAACCAGCAGCAAGCAACGGAACCATTAAAAATACGTCCGGAAGCCGAACCAAGACGTAAGCGAAGACGCGTCTCCATAAATACCACCACCCGGGATATTGAGCCAATCATATTCGAGGCCCACCTGAAGCTTCAGGTTGTTCCCGCACAGATGGTAGTTGAACCCTCCATACAGTGCATGATGCTCATTTCCTCGGCCAGCAGCGAAAGGATTCACATTGACCGCAGGGCCGTGATCGGCACGGCCGTAGCGACTGTTGATCCGGATGCCTTGGGTATTCTCCGAACCCTGGTACTGATAGCGGACGACCGCCTGAAGTTTCTTGTCAACGACCCAGTAGTAGGGCATCACGACAACGCCCCAAAAGTTCCCCTGGCGGTTGGCACGTGCGACACCATTTTCGATACCACCATTGTCACCGTAGATCAGATCCGTAATCAGACCCCACTCACCCTTATCGTAGACAGAGGAAAGAGACGTCGCCCACTTGTAACCGAATAGACTATCTTCACCATCTAGGATGTTGGCATCGGTGTAAACGTAATCGAGGCGGAAGCTGAGGTCATCCGAGGCTTGATAGGCAAGGCTCGTATAGTAAGCGAGTCCATCATTCCAACCACCGATAAACTCGGTATTACCACCAACTGTAGGGCGGGCATCCGTGCTGTAGAGAGCTGCAGTGATATCCCAATCACCCTTGACCAGATTCAGCGAGATGCCCGTTGGAAGATTGCTGCCATAGAGCTTGTTGGAGATCGCAGACCGCTCCACCGTGAGTAGGTCATTCGAGGATTCCCACGTCTCATTGCTGATTTCAAATTTGTGGCGACCATATCGAATCGATAAGCCATCAACGGCATCGATCCCGAATGCCTTCTTCGCATCAAACATGACCAAGGCCTCCTGAAAGTCCTCATATCCCCAGCCGAGCTGCTGCCCACCGGGCCAGCGGTTGGGCCGGTTGCTTGCGTCATCAACCATGTTCAAATCCGCCTCCGCCGAGAAATAGTTGAGGAACTTCGAACTGAAGCCGAGACGGAAGCGGCGGACCTCGGTGTAGTAGTCGCTGAAATCGTAGCCATTGGTATCCTGACCGGAGAGGTAAGCAGCCTGCCACTGGAAGCGACCGTCGATAATGAATTCCTGCAGGAACGGATTCTCCGGATTTTTATAAAGAGTCCCTGGCTCGCTAGAGAGCCATTCGCACCAGTCTCCACTCGAAGCGGGTTCAGGTGCCGGAATAGTGGCCTGAGGCCCACCGGCGATCGCCGAGGCTTGAATGAGACCGAAGCAGACGACGGGAATCCCCGTCCTGAGGACGTTCATGAATTTCTTCATTGGTAGTTGATAGTAGCCCCTCTACAGGAGAACAGCGCAGTTCTATTCTGACAGATTTGTCACACTGGAATCGAATAACGTAACATTTACGTCACCTTTGTGCCTCAAGTGCCAAAAAACTCTCAACTCACTTGTTTTGCTCAATTTACGAGCATTACGCTAATCCTGAAACCGTAGCACCCAAGACCATTTGTGACACAAACTCCTATTCCGTCACCGAATCGACCGAGTATACTGATCGTGTTGATCTAGAAGATTACCCGCATTGAGAACCAACCAGTCAACCCCTGATAGACCTCCGTATCTCGAGATTCAAGCTGCTCCCACTCCAAGCCAAACAGCATGGTCATGTGCTTGGGAATGATCATCCAAATCAGACCCGCATAGACCGACTCGTGGAAGTCTCCCGTTCCGCGAGCCAAGATCGGGAGGCCCTCATCCGCAAATCCCAGATCCTGCCAACCGGAGCCGAGTGCCACGGTCGCCTCATCCATCTCCCAGCATTCGGCAAAGGCGCGCCTCCACCCGGCAACCAGCACAGTGCCATCGTCCCAGTTCCCGAATTCAGCGGAGCGATCCGTCGTAAAGAGTCCGAGCGAATATTTGTCTTTGCCCTGCCCCGCCTTGATCCATCCACCGGTAATTCCCGTTCCCAGCCTGAAGGGTGAAACTGCGCAGCCTTGAGGGGGAGAGTTCCCTGCGACGTTGATACTCTCATGACTCTCGCCATCCCAGCATTGCCTAAACTTCGGGTCTAGGTTACGCAACGAGAACCGTGAAGATGCTCATCTGCCACACCACCCTCCTTGCGGCGCTCACGGCGGCGCAACTCCATGCCGAGAGCTTCCAGAAGATGCAGGAAGAACTCTTGCTCAATGTGGAGAAATACTCACTCGCCGACCGGATCCGGCTCTCTCTCGGTGGTAGCTTTGATGTTCTGGGAATGGCAGCTTTCGGCAGCGATGGTGGGGATACCGCTGCCGCTACCGACTTCACCTTAATGATGAACAAACCCTTCCTCCTCCCGGCTCTTAACGGAACCCTGTCGCTCCATGCCCGCGTGCGTTATCGGAGCGCCATTGGTCCTACGGCGCCTTCCGCTCTAGGTGGTGAAATTGGAGCCGCTTGGGGTGTTGTTGATGGTTTCAATGATGCCGGCTTCGAGGTTCCCGATTTCTATCTTCGCCAGCTCATCCCTTCAAAGAGCCTTGAGATCCGCTACGGCCAAATGGTGATCGATTCCCAATTCGATGGTCAGCCGGTTGGTGGTGCAAAACAGGCTTTTCTAAACCGCGCCTTCGCTGCCCATCCGGCAGCCGCTTTTCCCCGTCTGGGTGCCGGGCTAACGATCGCTTGGGACCCAGAGAACTCGTGGGACTTCGCGCTTGGCGTGACGACCGTCCAGGGAACGGCCAGCGGTGACCAGGTCGACTTCAAGTTCGCCTCGGACGACTTCTTTACCGTCGCACAGGTCGGCTACGATTTCCGCTCACCCGATGAGGGGAAACAACGCCTGCAATTGACGATCTGGCACTCCGACCCTGTGGAAACGGATGACCCCAGCCAATTCGCAGGCAATGGTCAGGGCACCAGCATCACCTACGAATACACCCTCACGCCCAAAGACAGCCAAAGCGAGGTCACGGGCTTCACCCGCCTCGCCTGGGCGAACGGCAGCGCCACCGAAGCGAGTGTCCTCCTTGTCACCGGTGCCGTCACGGAGATCTGCCCAAGAAACCATGTCGGCATTGGCGTAGGCATCGGCCAAAGTGAAGCAAGCAAGGACTGGCAGGGAGTCGCCGAAGCCTTCTATCGATACAAACTTCCGAAGTATGGCGAGCTCTCACTCAAAGCCCAACTTGTCGCGGGCGAAGGCCTCACCAATGGCGGGATCGCCAGCATCCTTATCGGAGCTGGAGCGCGGGTCTCCTTCTAACTGAAGCTTACTGCGTGTAGACGACCTGCCAATTTTTTGCAGCAAACCCCGAGGCAGCAGCCTTGCTCATCTTCCCGGTAATCAAAAGTCGCTTCCGAGCGCCCGTGAGGTCATCCCGATGGGCAAACTCAGCAACCTCCTGCGTCCAGGAAACATAGTCAACCGGAGCCGCAATCTCCAGATAACCATCCGAGGTCAAACCACCGGGCAATCGCCCAAGCAGCTTCACCTCGACATACGGTTTCAAACCATGGCGAGCAGCGAGCTGGCTTAAGGCCGCATTAAAAAAGTCTGCACCGCGTTGCTTCTCCAGCGAAGCCGCAGACTCAACCACATCCACCCTGCCTGCACCCGCAGGCAACTTGCTCAAGGTCTTGAGAATGCTGTGCCGCAGGGAAATCGTGAGAGCTGGATTCATGAAGACCGCATCAATCGTTTGAGCCGACACCCCCATCGCCGTCATCATTTCACGATCCCTGAATGCCAACTCGCTTGGAGTCACATCATAGATCTCCTCAGGAAGACCCACCGTTTTCGTCGCAGTCAGCGCGATCGATGACCCACCGGATGCGACGCTCGCACCAATTCTCAATGGGAGGCCTCCAGCAAAGAATGCCCAAGTCACCTTATCGATTTCCTCCTGAAGGCGCTTGTTGTCTGAGTAAGGATCAACCCCAAGCTGACGGGCAGTGTCCAGCTTGGCCTTATCGTATCCTGCGACACTCTTCGCGGCATTGCCGACACCACGGCCAGCCGACGCCCAATCTTGGCCACTCATCTCACCATCGGACCCATCCATCTTTCGGCCGACTCTCTTTGCCGTCCTCTCGATTGAGTTTCCAACCTTGCCAAATAAATGACCCACGGTCTTCGGCAGCCTTTTCACCGACTCAGCAGGATCATCAACGATATTCTTCACGGCATCGATCGGGGCCTCCACCGAGCGCTTCACCCCCTCCGCAAAAAGATCGCTTCGGCTCACCTGGCTGAGCTTCGAAATCGCCGCAATTTCCTGAATCCGCTGCCCGACCTGACGCACGCCGACACAACTGAAAACCCCGAAATCCGAATCGATTGTAAAATGAGTCATGTATCCGTCACTCGGAGCGGAATCGCGAACCCGATGATGCGGACCCTGCAACTGATCCGCCGGAAGAACCTGCGACGCGGAAAGCACGGGTGGAATCTCAAACGCCTGAGGAACCTGAGCCATCAGACACATCGCCAGACCACCTGTCACCGCCAACCCGTATAGACGACTTTTCACGCCCTCCTTGTTCGTCGACAAATCACTCATGTCAAGCGCCCCAGAGATCATGGGATAAGAAGATTCGACATTTGCGCGCCCTGCTCGTATGCCTTTCCGCCTCCGGCGAAAACTAGCCGGAATCTGATCCAGCAACCCGCCCGCATCGTTGAAATCGACTCTCCACCGGTTCCTCTCACTTCCGTTGAGTATCCTGATCCCCAGCTGCATGGTGGTTGGATCGGACTACACATCGCCCGCCACCATCACACCGGATGCCTGGCACCAATCCCTCACTGCGGATCTCAACTCTGAATCTCCCGACCTCGAGAGCTGGTGGACCCGCTTCCACGACCCAACACTCAATCGCCTCATCTCGATCGCCCGCGACTCAAACCGCGATTTGGCCATTGCTTTCGAAAGGGTCACCGAAGCCCGCGCCGCACGCGGCGTCGCCTACAGCCAGCTCTTCCCAAGCCTTAACTTCAGTGGTGGCGTCTCCCGCAACCGCATCAGCGAAAATATCGGCACCCCATCACCACCCGCTGGGAAAACCAACGATTTCTGGGCGACCGGCATCGATGCCGGCTGGGAAATTGACCTCTTCGGCGGTGTTCGCCGATCGATTGAAGCCGCCGATGCCACGGCCGAAGGGATCGAGGAAGTCTATCGCGACACCCTTGTCAGCATCTTCGCAGAAGTCGCCTACAACTATATCCAAATCCGCACGGTCGAGGAAAGGATCCGCCTCGCGGAAAACAATATCAAGAACCAGGAGGAGTCCGTCAGCCTCACCTCCGATCGCTTGGAAGCCGGCCTCTCTCCTGAGCTCGATGTCTCCCAAGCACAAACCAACCTCGCCAGCACCAAAGCGGTGATCCCGACTTTTCGCAATCAACGCAGCATCGCCGTCAACCGACTCGCCACCCTGATCGGTCGCTTCCCATCCGCCGCCGAATCGTTACTCGGGAACTCCAAAGGCATTCCCCTGCCAGCACGCAGCGCCGGAGTCGGCATCCCGGCCGACCTTGTGAGAGCACGTCCGGACGTCCGCGCCGCCGAGCGCAACCTCGCCGCACAAACCGCCCTCATCGGCGTCGCCGAGGCCGATCTCTATCCCCGTTTCACCCTCAATGGAACCTTCCAACTCCAGAGCACTTCGCCCTCCAACCTTCTCGCCTCCCAATCGAGAAACTACGGCTTCGGCCCAAACTTCAGCTGGAATATCTTCAGCGCCGGCCGAATCCAAAGCCAGATCAACGTCGAGGAGTCTCGGACCAAGCAGACCTTCTACAACTATCAGAACACCGTGCTCAAAGCCGTCGAAGAAGTCGAGAACTCCCTCGCCTCCGTCGCCAACGAACGAGACCGCTACGCCGCCCTGAACGACGCCGTAATCTCATCCGCCAAAACCGTTTCGCTCGTCAAAGACAACTATCGCGAAGGCCTGATCGACTTCCAGAATGTCCTCGATGCCGAACGCACCATCTTCGCCAACGAAGACGAACGCGCGGTCTCCCAAGGCCAGATCGCAGCCTCATACGTTGCCCTCTACAAGGCGCTCGGTGGCGGAACCAAAATGAAGCCCGGCCAAGGCACCAGCAAAGACAAGTCATAGAATTCCGCCGTGAAATACCCCACTCTTTTTCTCCTCCTCGCGCTCTCCGCAGCCTGTAGCAAAAAGCCTCAGCCCACCGCACCCCAACCTCTTCCCGTCACCGTCGCCCATCCCGTCCGGCGCGATGTCGTCGTTTTCAAGAACTTCCCGGCCACCCTCGAAGGCAGTGCAGAAATCGAAATCCGCGCACGTGTTAAAGGAATCCTTGAAAAGGCAAACTTCAAGGACGGTGACCTTGTCGAAGCCGGCACCGAACTCTTCCGCATCGAACCCGAACCCTACCAGCTCGCCGTCAAAGCCGCCGAGGCCGATGTGGAACGCGCTGAGGCCAGCTGCGAACTCGCCAACAGCAAGGTCAAGCGAATGATCAAGGCATTCGAAACCAAGGCCGTTTCAGAAATCGATGTCGACATGGCTAACGCCGAACTGGCCCAAGCCAGAGCAGCTGTCAGCCAAGCCAAAGCCCAACTTGATGAAGCAAAAATCAACGCCAGCTACACGACCATCACCGCCCCGGTTCGAGGGCGTATGTCACGCAGCCTCGTCGATCCCGGCAACCTCGTCGGGGCCACCGAATCCACCCTGCTTGCGACAATCATCGACGACTCACAAATGCGCGCCTACTTCGAAGTCCCTGAGCGGGCCATGATCAAGTATCTCGACGAACGATCATTGGAAGGCGGCGTCGAACGCTTCGCAGACAAAGAAATTCGTCTCGAACTGGCCGACGGCACCATTTACGACAAAATGGGCAAGATCGACTTCATCAATAACCAGATCGACACCTCCACTCGCACCGCGCAAGTCCGTGCGGTCTTCCCAAATCCGGACGCCCACCTTTCTTCAGGCCTTTACGGCCTCGTCGGATTCCCCGCTGGCCCCGACCCGAACGATACCAGCAAGACTGAAGCCCTCCTCGTCCCCTCCGTCGCCATCCTCCGCGATCTCGGTGGAAACTTCGTCTGGATCGTCGATGAATCAAACACCGTTAAAAGAATGGGCGTCACCGTTGGCGACTCCGTCGAAAAACCCATCTCCAGCCCCGGCAGACCACGCGAAAGGGAGACCATCATCATCGAGGAAAAAGACGGCCTCACCGAATCCCACCGCGTGATTGTCGCCGGCCTGCAGCGCGCCCGTGACGGGGCTGTCGTTGCGCCCACACTGGTCACCGACAACTGATCGCTCGGCACTTTCCCCATGTTCAGCCTCTTCTTCATCAAGCGCCCAATCTTCGCGGCGGTCATCTCGATCGTGATCGTGGTACTTGGGCTCGTCTCGCTCTTCAGCCTGCCGATCGCCCGTTACCCGGATCTCGCCCCACCGACCATCCAAGTCTCGGCCGTCTATCCCGGTGCCGATGCCAAGACCGTTTCCGAAACCGTCGCCGCCACCATCGAAAAGGAAGTCAACGGTGTGGAGGGCATGATCTACATGGCCTCGGTCAACGGCAACGACGGCAGCATGAACCTGACCGTCACCTTCGAACCCGGCACCGATCTTGATTCCGCCAACGTCCTCGTCCAAAACCGCGTCTCAAAAGCCGAGCCCCGACTCCCCGAAGAAGTCAAACGAACCGGGGTCACCGTCAAAAAGAAGTCGACCGACACCGTGATGTTCATCGGCTTGGTATCGCCCAACGGCACCTACGATGCCGCCTACCTTTCCAACTACGCCAACCTCCGTATCCGTGACGACCTCTCCCGCGTCCCGGGCGTCGGCGATGTGACCGTCTTTGGCGTTGGCGAGTTCAGCATGCGCCTGTGGCTCGATCCCGACCTCCTTCGCGCCCGCAACCTCGCCCCAACCGATGTTCTCGCCGCCGTCCGTGAGCAAAACATCCAGGTCGCCGCCGGACGGGTCGGTGCCGCACCCGCGCCGGAAGGCACCGCGTTCGAATACATCCTCTCCACCCAAGGCCGCCTCACCGAAACCGAGGAATTCGGAAACGTCATCATCCGCACCGGTTCCGATGGCGGTACGATCCGCCTCCGCGATGTCGCCCGTATCGAACTCGGCTCGGACAGTTACTCGATTTCATCCCAGCTCAACGGTCAGTCTTCCGCCACTATGGCGATCTATCAGATCCCGGGATCCAACCTCATCGATGTTGCCAACGGAGTCCGCGCCAAGCTCGACGAACTCGCCGCCTCCTTCCCCAACGACGTCACCTACAGAGTCGTCTACGACTCCACCGACGTCATCAACGCCTCGATCAAAGAAGTCGCCATCACCCTCGCCGCCACCCTCGTGCTGGTCGTACTCACCGTTTACCTCTTCCTGCAGAATTTCCGCGCGACGCTGGTCCCCACCGTCACCATCCCCGTCTCACTGATCGGCACCTTCGCCGTGATGCTCGCCATGGGCTTCTCGCTCAACGTGCTGACCCTCTTCGGCCTCGTGCTCGTCATCGGCATCGTCGTGGATGATGCGATCATCGTCGTCGAAAACACCTTTGTGCACCTGGAAAAGGGACTCTCCGGCAAGGACGCGGCCGCCGCTGCGATGAAAGAGGTCTCCGGCCCGGTCATTGCCACCACCCTCGTCCTGCTCGCCGTCTTCGTGCCCACCGCGATGATGTCCGGAATCACCGGCACAATGTTCAAGCAGTTCGCCGCGACCATCTCCATCGCCACCATCTTCAGCTCAATCAACGCCCTCACCCTCAGCCCCGCGCTGTGCGGCATCCTGCTCAAGCCAAACCCCAAAGAACCCAGGGGGCTCTTCAAATGGTTCAACAACACGATCGATGTCTCGAACAAAGGCTATCGCAACATCGTCCGCCTGGCCCTGCGCTTTTCCGCCATCGGCGTGCTCATCTTCCTTGCCATGACCGGTGGATCGATCGGGGGCCTCGGCAGCCTCCCCACCGGATTCGTCCCGCAGGAAGACGAGGGTTACTGCATGATCGGTGTCCAGCTTCCAGACGGTGCCACTCTAGACCGCACCAAAGAAGTCATGGCTCAGGTCCAGGAAATCGTCGCCAACACCGAAGGCACCATCGACTGCCTGGCCATCACCGGTTTCTCAATCATCGACGGCGGAGCCTCCACCAACACCGGCTTCTGCGTCGTCACCTTCAAGCCATGGGACGAACGCGGCGAACCAGGCCTCCAACAAGCCGCCCTACTCGAGAAAATCCAGCGGTCCCTCGGCTCCATCCAAAAAGGTGGCGCCTTCGCCTTCCCCATGCCCTCGCTCCCCGGTGTCGGCGTCTCCGGCGGATTCACCTTCATGCTTCAGGACAAGGAAGGCGTCGGACTTGATCAACTCCAAGCCGTCGCCGGTGAACTCATCGCCACCGCTAACTCCGACCCCACCCTCGCCGGTGTCCGCACCACCTTCCGCGCCAGCGTTCCCCAGATCGATGTCGATATCGATCGCGAACAGGTCAAACGCACCGGGACCTCGATGACCGCCGTCTTCGATACCCTTCAAATTTACCTTGGCTCCGCCTACGTCAACGACTTCACCCTATTCGGTCGCGTCTTCAAGGTCACCGCCCAGGCCGACTCGCCCTTCCGCGCCGAACCGGACGATATCAGTAAACTCCAGCTTCGCGGGGCCGACGGAAAAATGATCCCGCTCGGTGCCGTCGCCACGCTCAAGGACGTGCTCGGTCCCCAAAGCATCACGCGTTTCAACATGCTCCCCGCCGTCAAGATCCTCGGCAATCCCGCCCCCGGCTCCAGCTCAGGCCAGGCCATGGACACCATGGAAACCCTCGCCGCCAACGCACTCCCCGCCTCGATGACCTATTCCTGGACCGATCTATCGTTTCAGGAAAAGCAGGCCGGCACCGGACTTGCCGCCATCTTCGGCTTCGCCATCCTGATGGTCTATCTGGTGCTCGCCGCCCAGTATGAAAGCTGGACCCTCCCCATCTCCGTCTGCCTCTCGGTCCCAACCGCGCTCTTGGGTGCCGTCATCGCCATCAAGTTGCGCGGCATGGACAACAACGTCTATACCCAAATCGGCATCATCCTGCTGATCGCCATGTCGACCAAAACCGCCATCCTTCTCACTGAGTTCGCCAAAATGAAACGCGACGAAGGCATGAGCATCTTCGACTCCGCCGTCGAAGCTGTTCGATTACGCTTCCGCGCTGTCATGATGACCGCCCTCTCATTCGTCCTCGGCGTCATTCCGCTCCTCATCGCCTCCGGTGCCGGTGCCGAATCCCGCAAGGTCCTCGGCACCACTGTCTTTGGCGGCATGATCGCCGCCACCCTCGTCTCCCTCGCCGCCGTGCCAATGCTCTACTACGTCGTCCAACGCCTCAGCGAAGGCCGCCGCGCGAAGCCGGACGATCAGCCATCATAGAACCCCTTCCAAGGATGTCGCGGCGGAAAAGGCAGCAAGCGCATGCATGCCCTGTCGGAGCACCGCGAGCCTACACCTCTCGACACAGGTGCCTAGCCCGACTTTCGCTGTTAGATGGATTTTCGGGTCGGAATCGTTGAGATCACGTTCGTTTTCGCAAAAGGTCTACACCACAGGCTTTGGATTTCTGATTTCGGGCGGGGGCTGTGGGGGCAGGGTGAAGCCGAGTTGGTTGAGCAGTAGATGGTGGATTTTCTCGGGTTTTGTGAAGCGCTTCATCCGCAACTCGCGTCCGTCGGCGGCGGGGATCGTCACGTCGAGCATCTGGATCTCGCTCAATCGCTCCAGCACGCTGCGGGAACTCAGGCCGGCCTGTCCGCCGTAGCCTTGGCGTAGGTGGGTGGCCGCCTTCTTGTTGTATTTCTCAAGGCTCACGTGCAGGCAGTAGGCGAGGAAGCAATCGAGTGGAACGAGATGGACAGGAGCGATAGCGACGTGCTCCGAAGGGGTGAGCGCCGTGAGCCGGCGCGAATCAATCCATGATCCATGTGCGCCGCTCTTTGCCGTAGCGGGTGGTGATTTTCTCCAACATGCCGGCCAAGGTGATTTTGTCGGAGGTGTTGCCGCGCATGACTTCGTAACCGATGGGCAGGCCGTCAGGGGTGATGATGAGGGCGATGACGATCTGCACGCAGTCGGGTCGCTTGTCGCGACTGTAGCCGAAGGCTTTGAGGCGGCTGGCTCAGGTGACCGGACCGTTGGCATCGACTTCGAAGTAGGTGCTGGTGAGATCGTAGAGAAGGATATCATAACTCGCTCACGATGATCTAACAGTCGGTCGTGACAGCGGTAGAGGGTGTCTTTGGCGGCGAGGCGGAAGTCGTCGTCGAGGAGGTCGGCCATGGCACTGCGGTCGAACCACGAGCGGTGGAGTTTCCACTCGCTGCCGGGATCTAACAATCGGTAGGTAACGAGAGTTTTGAGCACCTTGAGCCAGGGCGTGCCTTTTTGGGAGTCGGGCAGAAGCGGTTGCCAGAAGGCGTCGAGATCGGGCCGATTCCAGAGTTCAAGAGCAAGCCAGCAGCCGCCCCACTGGCGGGGACGGGCCAGTTCGATTTGATCGAGGCGGAGCTTGAGCGTTGGATGTTTGAGCAAGGGGTCGGGAGTGCGGTCCTCTGGGAACAGATGAATCTGGCGTGTTTCGTCGTGTTCATCGACGGCTACGATGGCGCGAGTCCATGAGGCGCGGTCGCTGTCGTTGATCTCGCCGAGATAGAGCAGAGGTTTCTGAACCGTTCGGCCACCTGAGACACGGCGGTTTTCCACCACACTCCAGTAGCGGTGGGTCTTGCCGTCCTTGAATCGTTTGTTGGCGCGTAGGAACATCGACTGGTATGGAGAATAACCCGACCAGGTCGGGCGTGTCCATGGGGTGGGTCTCCACCGCAGCCGTTTTCCGAGGCCCGATGTTGTAAAATCAAGGGTTCCAGCGCCTCAGATGGGCGAAATTTGGCGATTTTTGAATCTAACAGCGAAAGTCGGGTTAACACCTTCCACCAATACAAACTCCTCATCGAAGGCCGCCTCCAAATCTCCGAAGGCGGACAACCCACCATCTACACCAACACCATCCACCCCCCCGGCATCTCTAGCAGCCACGCCACCAGTTCCCATGACTTTTCATTAGGGACAGGCGACACTCCTGTCGCCATGCCCCCCTCACGGCTCCACCACATCCAGAGCTTCAAAAAGCCCTTCAAAGTCCGCCACATTCAGCGTCCATATCCGATCACACCCCGCCTTCACGGCGGCAACAGCATGAAGGAAGTCGTGAACCCGTCCGCCGCGTACGCCTTTCGACTTCGCATCGCCCAGCGCGGAGACGACTTCTTCTGAACCCAACTCGATCTCGTCGAGTAACTCACGAAGCTCACCAATCAGAGTTGCCGCATCTCCCGGATCCACTCGATATCCCAAACGTCCTCCCGTGAGAGTCGAGAAGACTTCCGCAAACACATGAACCCGCGTCACGCCACCCTCGCTTTCCAAACGATCACGAACCGCTCCATCCTGACACGCGACCACAAGAGCCGAGCGATCCCAATACCCCTTCATCGCGCATCCCGCTCATCCCGCAATGCCTGCCTCACCCGATCTCGATCCACCGGCGCATTGACCATCGTTCTCCCATTCTTCCGGGAAACTCCGACCAAGGGAGCTTCCGTCTGCTTGATCAAACGAAACGTCACCGAGTCCTCCGACACCGCCTCCTCGACGAACAGATCCCCCGGGGAGAACTGATCAGGAAACACACAACGCCGCCGCGAATCTAATTTTCTTCCAGAAGCCATGGTAGGAATTTCCCACAGCCAACGCTCCCCGTCAAGAGCCCGGCAATCTCCCCTGCCTCCTACTCCACCGCCCTCACCCTCAGCGCACGCAGCGAAAACAAACCCACCGTCGTCTCTCTAATTTTCCTCGCTCCGTTCTTTCGTTTCGACCCGAAATGCTCCCGTCTCTCCGCAAACACCCCTTCCACAAAACCCCGGCTGCCAATCGTCACTCCATCACTGAAATACCGCACCCGGCACCTCAGCAGCTCCGACAAACTCAGCTGCCCTCCCTTCTCCAAAACCCTCTTCGCCTCCTCCGTCGAAATCCCCTTCCGCCCCGAGGAAACCGCAGACGCCTCCACCTCCACGCTTCCACCTCCACGCCTTCCCCGAACAACCAGCAGCGATACCACTCCGAAGCGCTAAGATCAGACCGCCCCGCCGTGTCATTCCACGAATCAAGCGGCGAATCCACCACTCGACACAACCCACGCCGCGCCCGCTTCGAGCCCGCCACCGCTTCCGCGTATCCGCACCAGCGGTAGTCCTTCGGGTCTTTCGCCAAGCCTGCCCTAACTGGATTGAGGTCAATGTAAGCCGCCATCGTCCGCAGCGCATCCCCATCCTGCACCAGCACGCTCTTGTAGCGATCCATCCACAGCGCCCCGCGCCGTCCGTGGTGCTTGTTGAACCAACGTGAAAAGCGTTCCTTCAGCTCCTTCACAAACTGCGGCAGATTGCAGAAGCGGCAGCGATAGCGCTCCAGTAATTCCCCCGCAGGCCCGCTCATACCCTTTGCCCGCAGATCAGAAAGCTCATGTCTCAGCGCCGTCACATAGGCCTTCGAGTAAAGCAGTGTCAGATGCTCCAGCAGCTTTTCCTCTCCCTCCGGCCCCTCAAATCGACGCAGGAACATTACTCGATCCGGCACACGAGCGAGAAGGTGGAAATGGTTACTCATCACCGCAAAAGTCAGGATTTCCACGCCCGCGAACCTCTCCAGCCTCCGCATCACCCGCACAAAAGCTTCCTTCTCCACATCACCAAAAAGCATCTCCCCACCCGCCGTGCGGCTCATCACGTGGTAACAGTTCGACTGTCCCTCCATCCCCAAGATCCGCCGCCGCCCCAGCCCCATTCCCCGCCGAAATCCGCCCGGTGCTGGCGACGTCGGAAGGCCCGCTTTTTCGATGGGGTCGATCACCTTTTCTTTATTGGTTTTCAACATGTTACGTATCTCCTAGCAAAATCCGTTTCGGACGTCAATCTACTGTTTGCCTGGCATCTTTTTTCGCATGGCATCTTTTTTCGTGGCATCTTTTTTCGTGCCCACTCCACCATCTCGGCCTTTTCAATAATCAACGGAAAATCAATCAAATGAAAAGACCGTGGGCATATTTAGGTATCCGACTCAACTTTCCTATGGAGCGACTTTTCTGACGAAGATCTGATTGCTGCCATACCAAGAACCCAGTGACACCGTGTAACCCCGAATGTTGTCATGCGCGAGATAGCCTCCGGGAAGACTTCCAAAATGGGCACTCATAAAATAGTAGCGAGATGGGGAAGATGGCCAAAATCGGCTTCCATTGAAAGTGGCGTAGGCACTGTTACTGGCGTAGCCGGCGAGAAACTCAGCCAAGGCGAGCGCCGGGGCATCATCACCACCGAAGATGCTCTTCACGGTGTTCCACTCAGCAACCTCCCACTCAGCGCCAAACTCCGATTCCACGGCAGCATTCCAGTCGGACTGATCTTGGTAAACACCGTTGGTCACACTGAATGTCATGCCTCCGTAACGCAACAGGGGCCGGACATCCAACCTGAGGAACAACGCGCCGGCAGAATCACCAGTTACCGAGGCATCCACTCGAACCCATTCCCGCCCCGAATTGGACGGATCCGGCTGGGTCTCCGACATGTCTAGGGTAACGGTCGTCCCCCCTTCGGTCACTCCACTCTCATGCCAGGTGATCAGGTCTCGACTCCAACGGACCACCTGCTCAACCGAGTCGTCTGCTGACAGACTCCGCAAGAACCATGCCCGCAACTCGGCTGATGAAGGGCGCTCGATCTGCCTCAATCCGGAGAGCCCCGTGACCATGGGGTCAATTCCCTGAGCATATTTGATGATATTAGCCACTCCATCACCAGCCGCATCGTCGTTGGGACCACGCTTGTCGACAGGAACACCAAGACGATCAATCCAGTCCCCAAATTCCACCACCGATGGCACCACTTCAATGGTCACGACCGTTGCGGGCTGCCAGCCCGATACATATCCGCTGGAGTTCAGCATCTCACTGAGCACCGCCCCATATCGAACTGCCATGGCGAAATCCCCCTCGGTCCAGTCAAAACCCACGTCGTTGCCGTCGTTCCAGACCACCGGGCCGGCGGTCCAATTGGTCCGCGACATCACCTGAGACATGTTGAACTCGCCAGCGAACGCAACGATGACGTGATACGTCCCCGGAACCGTCGGCGCGACCTTGTTCACCGGAATGCTAAATTGGTTGATACCTGTGCCGATCCACCCGTTCACGAGCCAGGGCTGACTGGTCCGGTCACCCCAGTCTACGGTTCCTCCCAAAGGCGCCACGCTCCCACCCGGCATCAAATTGTTCGCCTCGACTCTAAGCGATCCCGAAATCGCCTCACCAGGTGACACCGTGATCGTGTGATTACCGGAATCGATACTGCTCCCATTCAGGTTCCCGCCAACTGCCAGCCGGAGCGTTCCGATATTATTGGCCGGAACCGACTCCACAACTTGGATGTCATCAACCGCCATGTCACTGGTGAAACCCGAACCAGTCACCCCACGGAGGCGGATCACGACCCGGCTTTTGCCCGCGTAGGCAGACAGATCGACGATCTGTGTCACCCACGAATCCGTATCCGCAAGTTGTTGCTGACCGATAAATTTCCATACATCGGTGGCCCACACCCCATCCGCAAGCACATCCACGGAGAGACTTCCCATCGCTGCACCAAACATGTGGTAGGCGAAACTCAGTTCTGGCGCGGCCAAGCTACTGAAGTCAAAGGTCGCTTCCATCCCAGCAGTTTTCGCAGGCGAGTTCGGACTCGAGGCCTCGGTGTAGGCATAGCCGGTGCCGGTCGCAGCAACACTCGGACCAGTGCCGGACGAAGAGGTCGCACCCGTATTCTGAGCCCAATCAAAATCATTTCCAGCTGATGCACCCCACACTCCAAGTCCAATCTCAAAGCCTTCAGCGTAGGGGAAGTCCGCAATAGAGATCGTGGTAGTAGTAAATCCTTCTTGGTTACCATACGCTGTCCCTGCACTGTTGATCGCGAAGGCTCGCACGTAGTAAGTTGTTCCGGCGGTCAGTAACCCGTTGAGGCTTTCCACCCAGGAACCCGTTCCACCCCCATCTACAAGGAAAGTCGCGTTCGAGGTCGTCGGATTCGGGGAGGTCCCGAACACGATCCCACGCTGGGTCACCGCAGCACCTCCGCTTGCCGTCACATTCCCTCCGGTCGTTGCCCCTGTCTCACTGATGTTGGTCACCGCGGTCGTCGTCACCGTCGGCAATACTACCGGCTCTACCACACCAGTAATCGTGAAATTGAAAGGACTCTCATTGCTATCACCATTCGTGAAGCTTATCTGGCCCATCTTTGTCCCCACGCTCGTGCTGTCCAAGCGAACCACAAACGTGTCGCTTGCCCCCGCCGACAGACTACTCGACAGGCCATTCGTCAGCGTGAACCCACTCGGCACACTCACACTGCCTAGAGTCAAAGTCGACCCGCCCATGTTGGTCACCGAAAATGTCCGACTCACTGTCGATCCGCCTTGTATGATCGTCCCGAAGTTCGTCCCGTCCGCCGTTGACGGAATTGTGTCCCCATCCGCGATGTTCGTTCCGTCGTACCTCACCGCAATCTCCGCAGGGGGGGGATTGACCGTTCCTGTGACCCGGAAGTTGAACGGGCTCTCGCTACTGTCCCCGTTGATAAAGCTCACGTCGCCGGTCTTGGTGCCGACTAGCGCGTTGTCCAACCGCACCGTGAACGTATCGCTCGCTCCGGCTGCCAGGCTGGCTGCCAACGCCTCGGTCACCGTGAACCCAGCCGGCACTGTGAAAGCGCCCAGTGTCAAGGTCGAGCCACCGCTGTTGGTCACCGTGAACGTCCGGCTCACCGTCGAGCCACCCTGGGTGATCGAACCAAAATCCGTACCTTCAGGGATCGATGGGGTGGTGTCGCCGTCAGCGATGTTCGCCGCATTGTAGGCCACCGCGATTTCCGCAGGGGGCGGGCTAACCTGGATGGTAACCACCGTAGCAGGCAACCAAACCGGATTGAAGCCTGTGGTCTGCTTCAAATCAGTTAATACTGCGCCGCCTGTGGCCGCTGCGGAAAAATCGTCGGCACCCCAGTCAAAGGCCACATCATTGCCATCGTTCCATACCGTAGACCCGGCTGTCCAGTTCGTCCGGGACATGATTTGGCTCATGTTGTATTCCCCGGCGAACGCAATCACCAGATGATAGGTTCCCGGCTCAGTAGGTGCCGTCTTGCTGACGGCTACCGTGTGTTGACTCAACCCCGTCGGAATATCCCCGGCAGTTTGCCATGGCTGTGTCTCCCGGTCTCCCCAGTCAACTGTCCCACCCAGAGGCACCACCGCACCCGGGGACATTAGATTGTTTGCATCGACAACTATCGTTCCGGAAATTGTGGCACCCGGAGCAACCACAATCGTGCGCTGTGTAGCATCCACCACCTGGCCATTCAAGGTCCCACCGGCTGCAAGCCCAAGGGTTCCAATTTGGTTGTCAGGATCACCCATGGGGGAGAAAGAACAAACCAGTTGGTATCCGCCAGTGGTTGTCGCTCCGTCGCCCTTTACCCTGATGTAATAGGTTCCCGCAGAAATGCTTCTCACGATCTTGAAGTTTGTTCCCGTGCCATCATCATCGCTGAAAGCAAGTGCGGCACCGGTGGCATCCAGCAGGTAGCCGTACGTGTCTGTGCTTCCGGTTGCCTCAACGGAAAGGCTACCTGCTTCAGCGATCAACAGTCTGAAGTAGTCATTGTCCCCTCCTATCTCCAAGTCGCCAGCCGTCGTCGAATTTACAGCAATCCCCGTTGCGGTGGCGGTTGAATCGCCGTGATCATCGACGACTGGCGGGACTCCATCGCCACGCACTGTGAAATTGAACGGATTCTCATCGCTGTCATTCGTCGCAAAACTGATCATCGCAGAGTGGGATCCAGGAGACGGTGGATCAAAAGCAATACCAAGCTTGTAGGCCCCCCCTGGTGCGATTCCCGTAACAACGGCAACCAAAGGAACCCTAAAGACATCAGGATTACTCGATCCGAAAGAGGGAATCTCCAGTAGACCATCACCGAGATTACGGATAGTAAACTCATGAACGACCGATGTTCCGACCGGCACCGATCCAAAATCGGTCCCTTCGGGGATTGACGGTGTCGTGTCGCCATCTACCACTATCGTACCGTTGTATGAGACCTCAATTTCCGCGCTTCCCGTCGGACCGACCATCAACTCACGGTCCCCAGTGACGGGCACACTGCCGCCGTCGAAACTCCCGCTCCCGCTGAAGGTGTAGCTCCCGGCCGACCCGCTCACCTGGTAGGTTAGCGTCCGCGCGTTTGAGTCGAAAAACGGCCCCCACTTCACCTTCCGGTTTACCGAATCCCACGAACCGCCGCCGTTGATCGACGAAACCGTCAGGCTCGCCGGCACCGAGTCCTCCACCGCATACGCGCTCACCCCCGCATTTGGCGTCACCAACAGGCTCACCGTGCCGCCGCCCGCGCTAGGCGTGATCGTCGATACCACCGTCGAGCTACCTCCACCTCCGCCGATGACTAGCTCCCGATCACCAGTAATCCCCACACTGCCGCCGTCGAAACTCCCGCTCCCGCTGAAGGTGTAGCTCCCGTCCGACCCGCTCAACTGATAAGTCAGCGTCCGGGCGTTGATGTCAAAAAACGGCCCCCACTTCACCTTCCGGTTCACCGAATCCCACGAACCGCCGCCGGTGATCGACGACACCGTAAGGCCCGCCGGCACGGAGTCCTCCACCGCATACGCGCTCACCCCCGCGTCCGGCGTCGCCAACAGGTTTACCATACCGCCGCCATCCCCCGGCGTGACCGTCGAGACTACCGTCGACTCCGCTGCTCCAGCCAGTCCACAAGCGAACGCCAAGCAGGCAACAACAAAAGAAAGAAATCGATTATTCATATTCATATCAAAAATGTATATCTATCGCTCAGAGTTCATGGAGAACCATCGTGAAGCTAATGGTGGGGTCGGCATTTTAACGAGCCAAAGATAGATTCGATTGCTGAAATCAGCGGGTGACGTTCATCCGCCAGAACATTGCCGAAGACTCATCCACGCTAGGCGTGATTAGATAGCGCCGGGTTTGAGTAGCTCCTTGATTGGTGGGCATGCCCACTTCGGTGGCCATGGCGTCATCACTGAAACTCAGGTCCCGGCTGGCTTCGAGCACTACGGTGAGCCCCTTTAGGTTAGTGGGAATCTCGACCTCCACGAGCCGGTAACGTTTCAGCGGATCGAGGGCGAGGTCGTAGCTAGCGTTGAGGCTGGCGCCAGTCATCACGCTGCTTGTAGGTAGCGTCGGTGGCGCGGCGGAGACATCGCTAGGATCGGTATCGAAGAGAAACTCGACAAGGTTGACCCAGCCGTCCTTGTCGGGATCATCGCTCTCGCCCCGTTGGTCCGCAGGGAGTTCGCCAACGAAGCCGTCAAAGGAGACGCTTCCGACCGTCAGATCACGCACCCCCATGGTGACTACACTGCTACCATCGAAGCCTCCCGTTCCGGACAGGGAGTAGTCCCCTGCGACCCCAGTGAGCACGTAGGTTAGCGTCTTCGGCGTTGTGTCGAAGAATGGGCCCCATTTGACCTTCCGGTTCACCACATCCCAAGCCCCCCCATCGGTGATCTCGGATGGGGTCAACCCTGCGGGGATCGATTCCTCGACCGCGTAAGCACTCACACCAGAATCAGGAGTCACAATGAGACTGACATGGCCGCCGCTAGCAATGGCTGCAACCACCGTCGATTGGCCCACCACGCCTGACCTTTGCGCGAAGACGGGCGCCGCACCGGGTGCAGGCGCTGCACCGGGCACCCACCGCGTTGAGTCACTATCCGGAATGGGCGCTCCCGAGCCCGTGTCATGATACACCTCGCCATTCTTCCAAAGGAATCCTGAACGCGTGACATAATTGATGTAATCGTGCTCACCCCGCTTCCAAGCCCCTCCGTAGCCGGTTACATCATTGATTTCCATGCTCCAGTCTTCATCCGAGTCGGCGGGCATGAAGAAGAAGGGATAGATGGTGACCTGATCCTCTCCTGTGATCGTCTGCGGGACACCGTCAAAGCTGGCCGTCCCGATTACTGTGTATGTGTCATCGGGACCATCAACGGTGTAAGTGAGGGTTCTTGAGTTTGCATCGAAGAACGGCCCCCACTTGACCTTGCGGTTTACCGCATCCCAACTGCCACCCCCATTGATCGAGGGTTCCGTCAACCCGGCCGGAATCGATTCCTCAACCGCGTAGGCACCCACTCCCGAATCAGGAACTATCTCAATTGTGATAGTTGAACCAGTTACGGACCGGCGGGCTATCGACGGTGGAGGGGGCGAGGGCGCCTGCTGTGTCACCGTGTGCACCCGACCACTCACGGTCACGATTCCAGAGCGACTGACCGTTTCAGTATTCGCCTGCAGCGTCACCGTGATCGTCCCATTGTTGCTCCCGCTCGTCGGACTTACCGAGATCCACGACGCGTTGTCGCTAACACTCCAACTCGAGTTCGAACTCACCGAAACCTGGTAACTTTGCGCCGAACTGTCCTTGGTCACAGTGATCGGACTAATAATCGGAGGTTCAACGACCGCAGAGGTCACAGTGTGGATACCGTTAAGGCTTCCACCTATCTGTGCAACCGTAACCATCCCAATCCGATTCGTCGTTCCGGTATTCGCCTGCAGCGTCACCGTTACCGTCCCGTTGTTGCTCCCGCTCGTCGGACTCACCGAGATCCACGACGCGTTATCGCTAACACTCCAACTCACGTTCGAACTCACCGAAACCGTGTAACTCTGCGCCGACCCGTCCTTCGACGCGCTCACCGGACTGATCGTCAGATAGGGCTCGACAGCCTGGGTCACCGTATGCGTCCGGCTTAGCCCCCCACCGCTCACCGTTACCGTCCCACTCCGCGAACTCGTTCCTGTGTTCGCCTGCAAGTTCACCGTAATCGTACCATTGTTACTCCCGCTCGTCGGACTCACCGAA
>CAZVMS010000161.1:0-20733 GCA_964628795.1 uncultured Haloferula sp.
TCGTTGTCGTCGATACAGATAAAGATGGCCCCGTCCTGCGAAAGAAACTGTCGAAGAATCGCGAGCCTCGGATACATCATGCACAACCAGCGGTCATGGCGGTCCAACGTCTCTCCTTCCTTGCCTACCGTCTTGCCGATCCACTCCTTGATCTCCGGGCTGGTGACGTTGTCGTTGTATGCCCAACCTTCGTTTCCCGTGTTGTACGGGGGATCGATGCAGACGCACTTCACCTTCCCCGCGTAGTAGGGAAGCAGCGCCTTGAGGCCGACAAGGTTGTCTCCCTGCAGAATCAAATTACCCGAACCCGGATCGCCACATGAAAGTTCCGGCACGTCCTTGAGGAGCTGGAACGGGACTTCGTGGTGATGTTTGATGACGGCTTCTTTGCCGATCCAGTTGAGTGTGGGCATGAGGTTTGGGGAGGCAAAATCGATTCGCTGGCTGTGATGGCTGAGACTAGCGATCCGTGCCCCCAACGGCAAGCCGCGAGGGTATTCTAACCGGATGAGGCGATTTCGATTCGCCGCTCGTCGAGGTCGCGATCATAGCCGATGGTGAATTTGGGGACGTAGATCCGGTCCTTCCGCCGATGAAATGGCTTCCCTGGGACCTGAATGAGATCTTCCAGAAGCTCAACGACTCGCTGAAAGCGTTTGCGGTGACGCTCAGCGCGATACTCGCCCGAGCGGGGATTCTGCCACATTGGAAGCTCGCCTTTTGCCGCCTGCCCGGCCAGACCGGCAAAGATTTCGTAGAGCTCCGAATGGTTCCTCCCATTCGATTTCGCCAATTGGTGCTCCTTTCGCTGGCCGCCACAAGTGAAGATCAGACGCCCCGAGCTTGCGACGTAGATCCCGAGCATCTCCCACTTCCAACCCGACTGCGGTCGGAACAATGGTTCTACCTCACGCTTGGCGGCGAGCTTCTTGCCGCCTCCGCCGAGGACGACTGGTGGAGCATCCAGTTCGAAGGACTGTTCGGCGAGCACGATGAATTCGAGGTCATGGCTTGATCCCAACTTTGTTAGATCAGGCGAGAGCATGCCGTTGGTCGGCAGGAGGACGACTGAGTTCTCGCGTCTGAGAAGCTCCGCAAGCACACCGGCATTCGCGCCAAGCTGGGACGGAGGCAGACAGAGGAGCACTGGGCGTGCCGGCCCCTTGCTATGCCGACCGGTACCGACCCTGCGACAACATCCCTTCGTTTCCCAGGTGTCGGCGGCGAAGTCGAGTCGCCCGCCCAACCAAACCGCGAGGCTCTTCCAATCAATGGCGAGCGCGACGACTTCCGAGCGATCCAGCATGATCGGCGAATGCACGCCATCGTCATCGAGTGCGATGAACCCAGACTCGCCATCGGGTTCGATGGAAAGGTGGCGGTGCGGGGCGGACGGGTCACTCATCCAGGTGGCACATGTTCCCGTTTCCCGGAGGAAGGGGCGCCAAGCCTCCCAGTCGTCACCCAGAACACGCTGCCACTCGCAGGCTGCCGCGCCCTTCACGCCGAAACGTTCAAGCGCTTGCCAGAAGCCTTCCATCATCGTTGGCGAATTGACGTTCACGGAGCCAGGCATCGATGGCCGGATCGGCTGCGTTGCCGATGATCGTGTCGCGGTCCGGGCAGATGCGGACCGATACGCGGCGGTTTCGGTTGGCCAGCTTCAGGGAGATCGTCGCCTCCTTCAGGTGGACATGGTGCAGGAAGCGCGGGTTCATGTGGTTGAGACCGTCGAAGATCATCCCTTTGGAGATGATGATGTCCTGACCATCGGGTGTGGTGAAGACCAGCTTCTTGAGTTCGGCATGCTGGACGGTCGACGAGATGTCGCAGCGCATGGACTCTGGACCGTCACGCAGCGGTTCGAGCGAGTATCGCTTGGACGGCATGAGCGCGGTCTCGGAACCATAGAAGGCGAGACCGAAGGCACGCCGGTAGAGGTCTTGCAACTTCGTGCCGAGCCCGGACACCTGCCACTCGCCGGTCAGCGGGTGGAAGTGGGCGATGTCGATCTTCTCAGGACGAAAGACCTGCGACTCCTGATTGCCCTCCGCATCGAGCACGCCGAGGCGCTTGAGCAGGTCGCCGTGATTGATGACGAAGGCGTGACCATCGCCCTCCTCCAGATGGCTGAAGCGGCAGGTGGCGGAACGCGAGTTCTCCTCGAACCATGGACCGACCGTCTCCTTGAAGAGATCGATCCGGCGCTCATTCACGCCCATGAACCTCGCCCCCTCCCTCACTCGGAACGAAACCATCGAGCGCTCAGCTCGAACGGCCTGACGGTCGTATTCACGGTAAGCCAGATCCGGTGCCTCAAGCAGGATCTTCACCGCGACGTCCGCCGGGGTGTCGTCGGCCTCTTTGATCCGGTTGAGCACCTCATGGTACTGATTCTCGAAATTGAGGAAGCACTGGTCGCTGGAGATCAGGTCGAGCATGTCGAGGTGCTCGACCAGCACAGGCGGCGTCAGCTGGTTCGCACTGGCGAGCACCAAGGCGAGTCGGGAGAAATCGAAGCCTTCCTCACCGACCCCTGTCAGGTCGATGCCGCGACTGGTGAAGTAGTCGGCGTGAGGGCTCAGGAGGTTGGCAATACTGGACGGCTTCATTTCTCGAAGCACGTCCGTCTTCAACAAGCGGGGACGTTGGATGGTCGGCATTGGGGTGTCTGGGGGGTGGGTGGAAACAGCACTAACCCCAACTGGTGGGGTAGTTTTTAAATTATTGGTGCAAAATGTGGATCCAGCTCGCATCCGTAAAGTCAAAAGTTCGGTAACTTGTTGATAATCAGTATTTAGTTAAGTTTTCTAGACTATTTTAAATTGCTGAATATCTGCCGAGCTTTGGGACATGTCCCAATTCGGGGCCGGAATTTTCTCAAACTTTTTTCCCTTGGATCATCGGGCATCCGGGCGGTTTCGCGGCGGGATGGGTCGGCACTTTGGGACATGTCCCCCGGTGGTTTTTGAAGGCGGTCATTTGACACCCGCCGGGATACAGAGATGAAAACCACAAGCACCCCGAATGGAACCCTGGCGATCAGCCGGGGCAGGATTGCCCGACCTCAGAAGGTCGTGGCCTACGGGCCGGAAGGCGTCGGAAAGTCGACGCTCGCCAGCCAGACACCCGACCCCGTCTTCCTCGATACGGAAGGCGGCACCCACCACCTCGACGTCGTCCGGATCGATTCGGCATCGTCGTGGGAACAGATCAACGCAGCCGTTGCCGAATTGGCCAAGGGCGGCCATGGATTCCGGTCGCTGGTGATCGACACCGCCGACTGGCTGGAGAAGCGCTTGGTCGAGCATTTGTGCCGGAAGCACAACAAGGACAGCATCGAGGACTTCGGCTACGGCAAGGGCTACGTCGTGCTGGCCGAGGAGTTCGCCAAGTTCCTCTCTTCACTCGACCGCTTGCTGGCTCGGGGAATCCATATCGTCTTCCTCGCCCACTCGCAGGTGCGGAAGTTCGAGGCACCCGATCAGGCGGGCAGCTACGATCGCTTCGAGCTGAAGCTCAGCAAGCAGGTCGCTCCTCTACTCAAGGAATGGGCCGATGTCGTGCTCTTCGCGAACTTCGTCACCCGTGTCGCCGAGAAAGACAACGGCAGGATGCGTGGTGTCGGCGGCAAGGAGCGGATGCTCTTCGCCAATCATACGGCAGCCTTCGACGCAAAGAATCGTCACGGACTGCCAGACAAACTTCCGTTCACCATCGAGGCCCTGGCCCCGGTGTTCGGCGCGGCGGCGGAGTCGGGGGGCTCCGTCGCCGCAACTCCAGCGCTGAGAAATGAACCCAATACTGCCGAGCAGATTGAGAAGGCCTTCGGTTCACACATGCCGGATGTCGTCGGGTTCCTGATCGAACGCGGCCAGCTACACCTGACTACCGAAGGCGAGCCCGATGATCTCTCGAAGCTCGATCCGGCCTACGCCGCCCGGATGCTGGCAGAGCCGAAGCGTTTCCTCACCACCGTGCAGGAATGGCTCAAGGGGAAGGAGGCGACCCAGTGAGTGCGCTTCGTCCCTCCAACCTGCCGAAGCTCGCCGTCTGTCCGTGCTACGAAAGCAATCCCGTCGCGGGACCGGCAGCGGAACGCGGCACACTTCTGGATTCTGCCTTTCGTGCCGAGCTTCTTGCCACCGACGACCGGCGGCAACTCGCCGACAAGCTGACCAGCGATGAGAACGCCGCCGTTTCGTGGGCGGTATCGATGGTCCGCGCCATGGCCGGCCGCGAGCGGGTGCTCGCCCGAGAAGATGACTGTCGCTTGCGGATGCTCGAACTCACCGGGACCGCGGACGCCATCGTGCCGAGTCGCTTGATGCACTTCGATCTGAAGACCGGGGTGCGGCGGAACTACCGCGAACAGATGGCCGCCTACGCCCTCGGGCTGATGAGTGCGCAATTCGCCTCGTCCTGGACCTGCCACCTCCTGTTCTGCGACCTGCGCGAAATCGAGACGATCCGCTTCACTTATGATGAAGCGCACGCGGTCGTCGACGAGGTCGTCAAGCGCTTCAACGATCCCGGGAAGAAACCGGAGCCCTGCGAATACTGCGGGTGGTGCGCGAAGGCGGACATCTGCGAGGCGCGGCGGAAACTGGTGGCGGAAACACTGCCTGCTGCCGACCCCGGATTCGATTTCGATGCCGTGGTCGCCGACCCGGAAAAGCTCGGTCGCTTTCTCGCCGCGTGTGCCGTCGTCGATGACTTCCGCGAACGTGCGAAGAAGCTCGCCATCGAGCGACTCAAGACCGGTGGCGAAGTCCCCGGGTGGCGCATGGTCACCCGCAAAGGATCGACCTTCGTCGACTGCGAAACGGTCGGCCATCACATCCAGCAACTCGGATTCGGCCCGGTGCTGACGGCCTACGGAAACCTCTCCGCCAACAAGTTCCGGCGCATCTGGGAGAAGCGCATGGGGACCAACAAGCCCTTCCCTGAGGAGGCGGTGAAGCACGCCGCACCCTCCACCTATCTCAAACAAACCAACACCAAACACTGATACCATCATGCCAAGTTACAAAGCATCCACCCCGACCGAGCGCCCCGATCACGTCGAGCCCGGCGACTACGAAGTTGAAGTCGTCGACGCCGTCGAAACCACTTCGAAGAACGGCCACGAGATGATCGAGCTGAAGCTCAAGACATCTCAAGGCAGCTTCCTCTACGACTTCCTCGTCTTCATCCCGAGTGCGTTCTGGAAGATCGACGCATTCCGCGCGGCGACCGGCGAGACGGTCACGCCGGACGAAGATGTTGAGCTCACTGCCGACGACTTGATTGGTCGCAGTGGTCCCGCACGCCTCAGCATCGAGGAATACAACGGCCGCAAGCGCAACAAGGTTTCCGCATGGCTGAGTGAGGTCGGTGAGGAGAAAGGAGGTAAGGATGATCCCTTCTGAGCCGATGCGCCTGCGGGCGTACCAACAACAGGCACTCGACGAGATCGACAAGGGCTTCGGTGATTTCAACCGGCAGCTCGGAGTGCTCCCGACCGGAGCCGGCAAAACCGTGCTCTTCAGCAAGCTCGCGGCGAACCGGCAGCCGAAGCGGACGCTGATCCTCGCCCATCGTGGCGAGCTGATCACTCAGGCGGTCGACAAGCTCCATTCGTCCACCGGCATTCGAGCGGAGATCGAGATGGGCGACGAACGCGCCTCACTCGACGCCCCGGTGGTTGTCGCCTCGGTGCAAACGCTGATGCGCGAGAAACGTCGTGAAAGATGGCCACGCGATCACTTCGGCCTGGTGGTCGTCGATGAAGCGCACCACACGCTCGCCGACAGCTACCTCGGCACCCTCGGGCATTTCCACGATCACGCCCAGGTGCTCGGCGTCACCGCCACGCCCGACCGTGGCGACAAGAAGAACCTCGGCCGCTACTATCAGAACATCGCCTGCGAGGTCACCCTCCTCGACCTGATCCAACAGCAATGGCTGTCGCCGATCCGGGTGAAGACCGTGCCGCTCGAAGTCGACTTGCGAGGCGTGCGGACGAGCCATGGTGACTACAGCGCCGACGACCTCGGCCATGCTCTTGAACCATATCTTGAGCGGATTGCCGACGTGCTCCTCGAACATCGCGAGCGAAAGACCCTAGTATTTCTTCCGCTGATCTCGGTGTCGAAACGATTCGCCGAGCTATGCCGCGAGCGCGGGCTCTTGGCGGAACATGTCGACGGTCAGTCGAGCGAGCGGGCGGCGACGCTCGAACGCTTTCGCAAGGACGAGACGCGCATCCTGACAAACGCGATGCTTCTAACAGAGGGGTATGACGAACCCAGCATCGATTGTGTCGTTTGCCTGCGTCCGACCAAGGTGCGGGCGCTCTATTCCCAGATCATCGGGCGGGGCACGCGCATCTGGCCGGGCAAGGACCACCTGCTTGTGCTCGATTTCCTCTGGCAGTCTGGCGAACACAGTCTGGTCAAACCGGCCCACCTGATCGCCGAGGATGAAGAGGACGCCCAAGCGATCACCGACATTCTCGGCGGCGATGGCGACCTCGAAGAGGCACGCGAAGCCGTCAATGCCGACCGCACGAAGAAGCTCACCGAGCGTCTTCACGAGAACCGTCAGCGCAAAGGTGGCGTGCTCGATCCACTGGAACTTGCCGTCACGCTCAATGACGCCCAGCTCGCCGAGTTCACACCCGTCATGCAGTGGCAGGGTGATGCGCCAACGGCGAAGCAGATCGATGTTCTCAGTCGATTCGGCATCGATGGCAAAGCGATCCTGACCAAGGGACATGCGTCGCTGTTGCTCGACCGCCTGATCATGCGCCGTCAGCTCGGTCTCGCGACACCAAAGCAAGTCCGCGTGCTGCGCCGCTACGGCCACCCGCACCCGGAGACCGCCACCTTCAAGGAAGCCGGTGCCTTCCTCGATGCCCGATTCTCACACGCCTCCTGATCCGACCATGGCACGATACCGATCACCAGGACTCACCCTTCCCCGCCGTACTCTGGAATACCTCCAGCACGGGGCCGACGAAGGGATGCGCAATGCCGAGCTCTTCGACGCGACCTGCCAGTTCCGCGACGCGGGCCATTCGTTCGAGGATACCGAGTCGCAGCTCATGGCGCGGGCGCTTGCCGACGGACTGACCGAGGCGGAAGCCCGGCAGACGATCCGTTCGGCCTTCACCCGGACTGCCCGTGACCCGGCCGACCCGCGGGTGTCACCGAAGATGCCGGCGGCATTGCCGAAGAAAGGCCATGGAGTGCCGACGGCGCTCGACGACGGCTTTGTTAGACTACTCGACGCCTGCTTCAACGACGGCGAATACGTCGCCATCTCCCCTGCTGCCGAATCTGAAGATGGTGAGATCGCACCCCGTCGTGGGGTCACTCTAACGGTGGCGGAGTGGAAGGCGAAGGTGGTGGCGAAGAATGGCATCGACCATTGTTTCGGCACGAAGCTCGGGCTGTTCGTCAGGATCAATCCGATGCGCCAGCACGGCGCTCGCAATGACGATGTGACGGCGTTCCGCCATGTGCTCGTCGAGTTCGATCGCGATGAGACCGGTAAGGCGATCCCAAAGGAAGAGCAATTCCGGGCGGTCGTTGCCAGCGGGTTGCCGGTCGCGGCCTTGATCGACTCAGGCAACAAGAGCCTGCACGCCTGGATCCGCGTCGATGCCCCGGACGCCACCGAGTATGCCCGCCGCGTCGATGTGATCTGGGAATGGTTCACCGGGATCAACCTCGACCGGCAGAATCGGAATCCGTCGCGCCTGTCGCGATGTCCGGACGGGTGGCGCACGGTCGACGGTGACGTCCGACGTCAATCGTTGCTGGCGACCGGCCTCGGTGCCGAGTCGTGGGCGGCTTGGGAGGCGGCTCACAGCGGCGGTGACCTTCCGCGCATTCTTCCCGGTCATGAGTTCATGGCCGCGGTGGAGGCCGAACCTCCACAGCTCGTCGATGGTGTCCTGCACCAGGGAGCCAAGATGGTGCTCGGTGGTCCGTCAAAGGCACGCAAGAGCTGGTCGCTCATTGACCTGATGCTCTCGGTCTCGACCGGCGCCACCTGGTGGGGCTTTACGACCAAGCGCGGGCGGGCGCTCTATCTGAACTTCGAGCTTCCTGCCTTTGCGCTCCAGCATCGCCTCAATGCCATTGCCACGGCCAAAGGACTCAATGACTTCACCGGATTCGACCTGTGGAACCTGCGTGGCCATGCGACGGATTTCTCGGCACTCATTCCGAAGATCCTCGGGCGCATCCGCGACACCGGCTACGCCCTCATCCTGATCGACCCGATCTACAAAGGTCTCGGCAATCGCAACGAGAACGACGCCGGTGACATCGCCAGCCTGCTCAACGAGGTCGAACAACTCGCCGCGAAGTCAGGTGCGGCAGTTGTCTTCGGTGCCCACTTCTCGAAAGGCAACCAATCGTCAAAAGACCCGCTCGACCGGATTGGTGGCTCTGGCGTCTTCGCCCGCGACCCGGATGTGATCCTGACGATGACGCCGCACAAGGATGAGGACGCTCATGTCATCGACCTCACCTTGCGTGCCCTGCCGCCCGTGAAGCCCTTCGTCGTGCGTTGGGCGGATGCCATCTTCATCGCTGACCGTGATGCGGACCCGGAGGCGCTCAAGGACGCCAAGAGCCCTGCAAAGAAGGACAAGGCGACGGCCAGCTACCGGATGGGGAGTGCCGCAGAGAGGTACGGCAAGTTCGTCGAGAACATGCCTCCGCTGCGCAATGGGTCATCGCCGGAGGACTCACCGGTCGTCGACTTCATTGCGACCAAGATCTCGGAGACCGGGGGTGATTGTTCGCTCAAGGAGGCACGTCGGATCTTCTACTGCCTGGCCAATATGAAGAAGAACAGCCCGATCATTTTCGACCGGGCAACCGGCCTGTGGAGGGGGCGAAACCATGGAGTTTGAACCCACTATCCGAGGTGGGTTTGAACCCCGGTTTCAAATTGGTTTGAACCCATTTGAACCCACCCTCCAACAACCTTACGGAAATTGTCCTGTAAGGCACCTTACTAGACAATGTCCTGTCATCCTGACAGATTTATTAAATAAATCAGCGCGAACAACCTTACGGATTGTCGCGCGCGCTGAATGGCTTGTTTGGATAACAGCCTCAGCGCCTACCATTTTGAGTCGCCGGAAAGGAGGTTCAAAGTGAGCCCACGAAGGACGAGAATCCCAGGGTCACGCTACGTGCACCTGTGGCCTGAGTTGGCCTTCATGCCGATGCTCGATCACTGGCCTGGACGACCGGCACCATTTGATCCCGACCGCAGTGAAGTGCTCGGCTACATCGCCAGAACCTGTGACTGCGATCAGGCCGAGGCAGAGCGTATTTTTCGCTCGGCAAAATACGGCAAGGTCATCCGCTTCAACCCGGCCACCAAACTCTGGTGTGGCACGAAAGGAGGTCAGGCATGAGCAGCGACGACTACGCCCAGCGACAGTCGGCGAAGGATGCCGACTACGAGCGCGAGTATCGGTCGTGGATCGAGTCATTGCCTGCGGACGAGCGCAAAAGCCTCGAAGCTGCGGGCGTCGACAAACCGTGCATCCAGCGACATGGCAATGGCGCACCGGACCGTGACATCGCCGAGTCCCCGCGGGCGAGCCACACGCCCGACATGGCTGCGATCATCGATCACGAGGAGGACGAAGCACCCGCCCCGCTCAGGGAGGCCACCGAGGTGCTCCGTCACCTGGTCGCCGATCTCGTCTCCGAAGGGAACATGCGACTGACGATGGAGTGCCTCGCACTTGCCCTCGGACTCAGCGCCTACAACGGCGAGAGCATGACCGAAATAGCCAAGCGCCATGGCATCAGCCGGGCGGCCGTCAGCAAGCGCTGCGTTGACATCACCGAAAGGCTGAACCTGCCGCCATCGAGAGCGATGCGCAGCGAAATGGCACGCAAGATCTATCGCCGCTCACAACTGAAGAACCACCAACGAAATAAATTCACCTCACGATGAACCCACTTGCCATCCACGACCCGAAGTTCTCGATCTCACCGACCGGCATCGAGTTTCACCAGGACCTCGAATTCAACGAATGGGAGGCACTCGGGCAGAAGCTTGCCGAAATCGGAAAGTCCATCGGCTTCATCATCGGCGACTGGATCAATTATGGCGACGGACGCTACGGCGAGAAATACGAACAGGCCCTCGACCAGACCGGTCTGAGCTATCAGACGCTGCGCGATTTCTCGTACGTCGCCCGGAAAGTTGAAATGTCGTTACGTAACGACAATCTCGATTTCAGCCAGCACAAGGTGGTCGCGAAGCTGAAGACGGAAGACGAAAAACGCTACTGGCTGGACATGGCCAACAAGCACGACCTGAGCGTTCGACGTCTGCGCAAGTCGATCAACTTCGGACGCCTCGCCACCGAGGAGGAAGTCCAGGGCGATCCCGCCGACCGTGGCTACGTCACCTACCTCGCCCTGCTCAACCGCCTGCGTCGATGGTGGATGCGTGAGACCGGCAAAGCTCCGGTTGACGAATGGGACGAGGAGAGACGCGAGGTTCTCAAGCGCGACTTCAAGCTCGTCCAGGAAATCTACGAATCTCTCTGAACCACTGATCCACCAACCACAACATCACCATGTTTGATTTCATCTGCGCGCTACTCACCGGCATCGGCTTCACCATCTCCATCTTCGGCATCGGCTACGGAATCACCTCCGTGGTTGACTCGATCAAAAAGGCCAACAGGCAACGTGACGAACGCTTCACCCAGATCATCACCGCCATCGAGCGCATCGAGGCCAACACCCGCAGCAACTCCGACCACGCCTGATCTTCAATCGCGGGGAGGAGCGGTTCCAAGTGAGACTCATATCCTCACCTCTGCGGGTTCGAATCCCGCCCCCGCAACCACTCCAAACAAACCCATGAGCTCACCCGTTCAGCGCCTTGCACGCCTCATCAACGAAGGCGCGAAGATCAAAGCCGAACTCCTCGACCTCTACCAACTTGACGTCACCTCCGACGTCATCGCCGCTCTGGCCGAGGTTCAAACTCCCCTCGGAGAATTTGAATCCATAAAGGAATCTCTTAGCCTCAATGACTTACGCCGGGATGTCCCCACCGGTGTCCAAATTCCGTGAAATGCGCCATTTGCGACTTCCCACATAACGGGCGGCAAAACGGTTGACTCAGCCACTTCATCAAGATGGCACAATCCCCTCTGGAACAGAGATTTATGCTCCTCTGGCGCGTTGCCGGAGGTCCTCCCTTGGAGCGGGAAGTTCAGTTCCACACTTCCCGCAAGTGGCGCTCCGATTTTGCTCACATGCCGACCCGCACATTGATCGAGATCGAGGGTGGCATCTTCATGCGGAAGACGGGACGGCACAACCGAGGCGCGGGCTACGCTAAGGATGCCGAGAAGTATCTCGAAGCCGCGATGGCAGGCTGGACGGTTCTGCGGCTCACCGAGAAGCAGCTTGAGATCGGGATCGTCGAGCGACTGGTCGCGTGGCTCAATACTCTTCCGGAAGTAGCACCGTCGTCGCTGAGCGATCCCGCTCGGTGATGATGTAGATGCGCTTCCCGCCACCGATCTGGTAGCAACTCAGCAGACGTTCTCCCGCTTCGAGTGCTTCTTCGTTCGCCTGCTTGTCTTCGTCGCAGAGGTCTCCCCAATCACCGCAGTGGTGGCGGTGCATGTAGCGGTTGAGGTCCACACCCAGGTTCAGGGCTGCGGGCGTGGCGACGATGCTTCCGAGTGGAAAGCGTGGGGTCATGAGATGGTAGGCCATCGTTCCGCTCTAGCACTCGGCGAGGTGCTGTCCATGTCTAACAGAGGCTTTCGAACAATGGGACAGAAAGCCTCCGAAAGCCATGGACTCACTCGATCAGACTGGCAGATGAGAGACGACAAGGGACATCCCCTAACAGCCCGAAACTACCAGTTCCATGAAACCGCAATCCGACATCCTCGATAAGATCCGCAAACTCCTCCGCCTCGCTGACCTCTCCCGAGGCGCTACCGAAAACGAAGCCAAGGTCGCTCTCTCAAAAGCTCAGGAGTTGATGACCCGCTACAATATCGACTCCGCCCTGCTCCGACAGGAGGCCGGCGAAAGCCAGTCGGGAATCGACATCACCAAGGGGCTCTACGAACTGCCCAAGTCGCTCAACCCGGCGGACATGCTGATCCTTTCCATCCTGCAAAGCCACTTCAACGTGCGGATCATCCTGATGCGGGGTCACGGCAAGACGCCCATCGACATCATCGGAACACCCGCTGACGTCGACTTCGCGATCTTCGCCCTGTCCTACCTGCGGCAGACATTCTTCCGCTGTTGGAACGAGTTCAAGAAGACCACCGCCAATCCTGACCGGGCATCCTACTACCGGGGCCTGCGCGACGGTCTCCACGCGGAACTGACCGCTGCAAGGGAACGCGCTGAGCGGTCCTACGCCACCGACGCCCAGCAATCCTACGCGCTGGCCGTCGTCGACCGTGACGCCGCGATCACCCGCTTCGTTGAGGACAGCTACGGCAAGGTCACGACCCGCCGAGCGAGGCGCAGTCGACTTGATTCCCGCAGTTACACCGCCGGCCAATCGAAGGGCCGGACCATCCAGATCAACCGCCCAATCTCCGAGTAAACCAAACCAACAACATGAACACCAACAACCTGCCAGAAGCCCTACTCAAGGGCATTGCCAAACTCGAACGCAACGGATTCCGCGTCGTTCGCATCGTGCCGACTGAACCTGAATACGGAGGCGGTTACGTCGCCTTCCTCAGCAAACGCCTCCGCACCGGACTGCGACTCGCACAGGTCGAAATCGACGACGCGGGCAACGTGAAAACTCACCACTGAATCAAACATCAACCAATCAAAATCATGGACAAACTCTACTACCTCGTCTGCGAGGACAAAGACACCACCCTCTTCGAAGGTCGCTTCCAAGGACGCACCCGGGGAGCCGCCCTCAAACACCTCAAGCAATCCCTCGGACGCCCAAGTCTGAACGGATTGGTCTACACCGTAACCGAAATCCCGGTGCCACTGATTCGCGAGATCGTCGCGGAAATCCTCGCCGGTGGCGACGGGTCAGGTGCCGCGAATGTCGTGCCCATCAAGGCCCCCGAACCGGAACCGAAGGTCGAACGCTTCGATCCCGCCACCCCGACACCTGAACCAAAGGCAACGCCCGCCGACACCCCTCCGGCAGACGATTCCAAGGTCGGCAATCCCGGCCACGGCGACGAGCTATGGAGTCAGGCCCGCGCCTATTGGGAAGAATGCCGCAACCTCCGTGAGACCGCCCGGAAGTTCGGACTTTCGCCGAACACCGTCAAAACACGCGCCGGCCGCGAGAACTGGAAGGGAGACTCCCAATGAGCGACTGGACACCACAGGTCGGCGACGGTGCTACCGTCTGCCACTACAGCGACCGGACCGCCTGCACCGTCATCAAGGTCAGTGCCAGCGGCAAGACCATCCACCTACAGGAGGATCACGCCGAACTTGATAACTGGAAACCGGAGATCATTCCCGGTGGCTTCGCCGGCCACTGCGTGAACAACTCAAGCCAGCGATACACCTATCGACCGAAGCCCGACGGAGCCATCCATCGGGCTTCATTGCGAAAGGACGGGCGCTACCGCACGACCAATCGCGAACGAGTGATCCCCGGTCGCCATCAATTCCACGACTACAACTTCTGATGAAAATCGAAGTCACTCGCTACTGCCGAAAGGACGGCTGGGAAACTCGCTACTGGGCGGTGCTGATCGATGGCGAACTCCTCGCCGTGACGCTCTACCGCAAAGGTGCCGAAGCCGTTGCCCGTGCCCTCAACCCCTCACCAAGCTCATGCCATGGCAAAGATCATCGCCCTTCCGAAAACACCGTCACCAGCCCCTGAGACGCCTCCCCTGGCGTGGCACCCCACTCACCCCGACGAGCTTTGCGGCCCAGCCGCGAGCATTGCCCAGCGACTCGTCGCCAAAGCCCGCCGACTCCATGACGAACCGACCTCACCGCTCAAGCTCCTGCTCTACGGACCACCCGGCGTCGGCAAGACAAGCATCGCCGACATGGTCGCCGCCGAAATCTCCGGTTGCACTCTAGCCGTCGAGGAATTCAACGGCAAGCTGGTCACCGTCGACGTCGTGAAGCAGTGGATGGCCGGACTTTCGACCGGGTCGCTATTCGGAGTTTACTCGGTTCGGATCATCAACGAACTCGACCGCTGCAGTCGCGACGCTCAGGACTTGCTCCTCGGCTACCTCGACCGACTGCCTCCGGGTCGTGCGGTGATCGGCACCAGCAATCTTCAACTCGATCTGCTCACCGAGCGTTTCCAGACCCGCTTCCAAGCGATCAAGCTCGCCGCTCCCTCGACCGAAGAGATTGCCGAACTCCTTCAGCAACGCTGGCCAGTTCCCGAGGACATCGCCATGCGGATCGCGGTCGGCAGTGGTGGATGCGTCCGGGCCGCACTCGCCGACCTCGAAAGCTGGCTCGACCTCCGTTGACACTACGAACCGAGGCGATGGCTGATGAGATCAAAGCACGCACCCTCGCCAACGGCATCGAAGTCTGGTGCAGCTTCGACAAGCTGGTGCCGGTCGGTGATCTGAAACCGAATCCGCGCAACCCGAACACACACCCCCAGCGGCAGATCGAACTGCTCGCCAAGAACATCCGTTACTTCGGATGGAGGCAGACGATTACTGTCTCGAAGCTCAGCGGTCACATCGTTTCCGGTCACGGTCGGCTGATGGCTGCCAAGCAGCTCGGCGTCGAAGTGGTGCCGGTCGACTATCAGGACTTCGCCGATGAGAACGACGAGCTGGCCGTGCTGGTCGCCGACAACCGCCTGGCCGAACTTTCATCCGTCGACCTCAACGAGCTTGAGAAGATCGCCAGTGATTGGAAGTCGACGGACTTCGACACGATCCTCGCCGGTTTCGAGCCCGCCGATCTCAATGCCTTGCTGAATCCCGACGATGAAGATTCGGACGATGATGATGACGACCGTCACGACAAGGAACTCGACAAGAGCGAGGTCACCGTGGCGGTCGGACTCTACCGCTTCCGCATCAGCCAGGACGACTTCATCGCTTGGTGCGATCGGGTGAAACAGGACGCCGGCTTCGACAAGGACTCGGTCATTCAGGAAATCAAAACCCGCCTCGAACTATGATCACGCTGGAGCCCATCGACGCCATCCGGCCGAGCACTTATAACCCTCGTTCCGCGGTCGCTGAACGTCTCGATCTGATCGAGCTGTCACTCCGCAAGCTCGGCTTCATCGCCCCGATCTTCGCGGATGCGAATGGCGAGATCCTTTCCGGTCACCAACGGCATCTGGTCGCATCGCGCATGGGTGCCACGCATGTTCCCGTGTTCCGCACCAAGGAACTCGACCTCGAACAGCGCAAGGCCCTCAACATCGTCTTCAACCGGGCGACCAACGACTTCGACTTCCACCACACCCCCGGCAAGGTGACCGCCGAGTTGGAGTCCATCGACCTCCAGGCACTCGCCGACCGCATTCCCGACAAAGAGGGCGATGCTTTCCTCCGCTGCGTGAAGCCTGCGGAAGTCCCGGTGAAGGAACTCTGCAAGGCGAACGCCGGTCGCTGGATCCAGTATGCCCGCAACCTCGCCCGGACGCTCCACCGTCATGGCATCCTGATGCCAATCATCTGCCGCGAAGACCTCACCGTCATCAACGGTATCGGCCGCCTCGAAATGCTCGCCGAGAAGAACCACAAGTTCGCGCCGGTCGTCTTTGTCACCGGTGACGAAGCGGAATTTGCACGGGCGATGATGAACCTGCTGTCGATGGACTTCGACATCCACACACGCTACGCCGACATGCTTCGCTTCAACTCGTTCAGGCGGGCGCGGCGGGTTCGGCGGGAACTTGGCAACGGCTTCATCTTCGCCACCCACGGAGCGAAGCCCTGCAAGTCCTTCGATATTGGCAAACCCGCCGACCGCGCCCGGTGGATCAAAGAACATGGCAGCACCATTCTCGACTTCGGGGCCGGCCACCTCACTGAGACCTTTCTGCTCCGTCAATCAGGAATCGATTGCACGCCATTCGAGCCCTACCGCCTCGGCACTGGTGGCATCAACAAAGCCGAAAGCATCGAACTGACCCGTGAATTCCTCGCCCAGGTGGCGGCGGGCAAGGACTGGTCGAGCATCTTCATCGCCAGCGTGCTCAACTCGGTTCCCTTCCGTGAGGACCGCGAGCACATCGCCTGCCTCTGCGCCGCGCTTTGCCGGCCTAACACCAAGGTCTACGCCTGCGCCTCCTCCGCCGGGGAATCCGGCTGGCGTCAGGTCAATGGCAAGGCCTTCATGAACGAGAGCAACGCGGGCAACATCGCCTTCCGACTCGACTACGAACCGGGCATCCGCATCGGCGACTTTCAGGACAAACCGAAGGTTCAGAAGTATCACACCGTCCCCGAGTTCAAGGCGCTCTTCAGTCCCTTCTTTCGATCGGTGAAGGTCGCGGACTTCTCCAACAACATCAATGCGGCATGCGCCTCGGCGCGACCTATCGACAAAACAAAACTGCGCGCTACCATCGAGTTTGAATTCAATCTCCCCTACCCGGATGGGACCACGATGGATCTCGTGCAATGCGCCATGGACGCCTTCTCCCAACGTCTTCAAACTGACCTATCATGACGACCCCAACATCCCGACCTCTGGTAATCCTTCTCGACCTGAACTATACTCTGGTGGCCAACAACCCGGCGCGTGGCACCACACCACCGAGAATGGAACTCAGGCTTCGCGACGAACGCTACCGCCAGTGGCTCGTTGAGCTGGTCCGTCCGCACACCGTGATCCTCATCACCGCCCGCCCCGCGACCTGGACGCAGCGAACGCTCGACCGTATCGAAGAGGAAACCGGCTGGCGACCCGATGACGCCTGCTTCGCACCCAAGGGTTTGTGGAATCCCCCGGCGATCAAGGAACGTCTTCTGGAGCGCGACATCTTCCCGATCCACGGCCGTGAAGCAAACTACCTCGCCATCGAAAGCAACCCGCGCAGTCGAGAGATGTATCGAAAGTTTGAGATTCCCAGCCTGTGGGTGACCAAGGAAGGAACCTGCCTCACCGAGGGCACTCGGATCGTAAAGAGACTGCCGCGTTGACATCCGCCACGCGGGCATGAGCGAAAGCGATCACGTCATGCCCTCCGGACCCTGGCAGTTCGACCAGCAGGTCACTGATGTCTTCGACGACATGCTCCAGCGGAGCATCCCCCAATACAACGCGATGCGGATGGTCGCATTCGAGGTGGCGAGCCGCTTCGTTCAACCGGGCACGGCGATTATCGACATGGGCTGCTCGCGAGGCGAAGCACTTGCTCCCTTCGTCACCACCTTCGGCGATGCGAATGACTACCTCGGCCTGGAGATCAGCGAACCGATGATCGAGGCAGCACGAGTGAAGTTTGCGACTCACCCAAACGGTGAACACGTCACCATCCAGCATGCCGACCTGCGCCATGAGTTTCCACAGGTAAGGTCCAGTGTCGTGCTCTCCGTGCTCACATTGCAGTTCACCCCCATCGAATACCGCCAACGGATCATCCGGCGCGTCTTCAATTCCCTCGCTCCAGGTGGAGCCTTCATCCTCGTCGAAAAGATCCTCGGTGCGACCTCCGAACTCGACGATGCCTTCGTCGACCTCTTTCTGCGAATCAAGAAACAGAATGGCTACTCGGAAGCCGAGATCGACCGCAAGCGACTATCGCTGGAAGGCGTGCTCGTTCCCGTCACCGCTCGCTGGAACGAAGATCTGCTCCACGAGGAAGGCTTCCGTTCGGTCGACTGCTTCTGGCGGCACTTGAACTTCGCCGGATGGGTCGCGATCAGGAGCTAACTACAAATCCAATGAGAGGAACTAGGCCTCCTCCTCTGAGTCTGGTTCGAGAAGACTCTCGATCTCCCTATCGATCCTTTCTTGCTCTTCTCGTCCCTTCCGAATCAGCTGGTCAATCAATTCATCAGTGAGACCATATTCCGCGTCGTAGCCACGCCCAATCGTTCTGATCACCATGATTTGAGGGAAGAAAACCGACTCGACCGCTTTGAGCCTATCATGGAGTTTCCCAATCGCCCCATCGCTGCTGATGTCCTGCGGTTCCAGGTCCGCTAGAAAACCATGAGCGAGTCTGTTTCGAAGCTTGCGAGCGCGGTGAAGACTACTGACAAGTTGGCGACTACCTGGGTGAGATTTATCCAGAAGGCTCCCAAACATTGCGATGAGATCAAGGAATGAGGCTTCCTGAGGGTCTCCGTAATAAGGAATGGGCGTTGATTTCGTATTGAAAGCTCTCTCGGCACTTTCAAGGCAATTCCGTAGTGAGTGTTCGAGATCCTGCCCAAGGAGCAGCAGGTATCCATACAACCGGCAAATCTCATTTCGGAGCTCTGTGCCAGTAAACACCACCGCCATTGGTGCGCTTCGAAGTATCTTCTCTGACGAATCGGTGTTTCCACCATCAAGAAGACTCGATGGGGGGTTGATCAGAGCAAAAGAGAAAGATTCTGGAGGCATGACTAAGAAGATTCGAAAGTGGCACAATTGTGAATACCAAATGATCCGAAAGTGAGAATCAGATTGGTCACCCAAGTTCGATCGCAATCACTTGACACCCCTCCGACGGCATGGAGCCGAAGGAACTGTCGCCAGACGTCGCGGGAAAGATCCTCGATGCGGACTTCCAAAACGTCGTCAAGAAGGTCGCGGCCGGCAAACCTCTAACGGTCGCGGAGCGAGCCCGCATCGAAGCCCGTGCGGCGGGAAGCACGGAAACGACGACCTACGCCAAGACCAAGGTCGAGCTCGCTGACCTGCTAGGCGTCACTCGCCGCACGCTGACTTCTTGGCAAAAGCTCAAGGGTGCTCCGGTCGCGCTATCGAACGGTCTATGGTCGGTGGCCGAGTGGCGTGAGTTCGTCCGACTCCGCGGACTGAAGGGTGCAAACAAAGCAGGCGTAAATGAGGACGCCCTCAAGGCCCGCAAGCTTCTTGCCGAGGTTGAGGAGCGGGAGCTTCGAATCGCGATCAAGAAGGGCGACTACGTTCCGCTTCACAAGGTGCGGGAGGAATGGATCGGCCTCGTATCCCAGGCGACCTCCATCCTGCGAGCCAAGTTCGAAAACGAACTGCCACCCGTACTTTCCGGTCTCGACGCCACCGGTATCCAGCGTGAATGCCGCAAGGCAATTGATGAGGTCCTGAGATGCCTCCACGAGTCATGAAGGTGCTGCACGATATCTGGCGTGAAGCGTGGCAACCACCCGACCGTCGTCCGGCTTGGGAATGGTGTGAGGATCACATCGAGGCCATCCCCTACTCCCCAAATCCAGGACGCTTCCGATCCGAAAACTCGCCGTGGATCCGTGAGGTCATGGAGGCTGTCGTGGACCCGCGCATTCGCCTAGTCTCGATCATCGCCTCGGTGCAGTCATCGAAAACCACGGCACCCAACTGACGCTCTGCTACATCATTTCGAACCTCCCGGGCCCTGCGCTGTGGCTCGACCAGACCGACGAGGATGCCCGCGACTACTCGGAGGCACGCCTTCAAAAGCTCTTCGATCAATGCCCGCCAGTAGCGCGGCTAATGCCCACCGGCGTTCACCGCCACAAGAGGAAGAACAACGCGATCCACTTCAACAACGGGATGATCCTCTGGATCCTCGGAGCACACAACAAAACGAACCTTCAGCGACGCTCGATCCGCTGGCTGATCGGCGATGAGACCTGGCGCTGGCCGGAAGGTCACATGGCCGAAGCCGAGGCCCGCGTCACCGCCTTCGGCTGGCTCGGCAAGTGCATCTTCATGAGCCAGGGCGGCGAGGAGGACGACGACACCCACCGCAAGTTCCTCACTACCGACCAGCGCGAATGGACTTTTGCCTGCTCGAAATGCCGCCACCGGCAGGCTTTCAAGTGGGAGAACGTCGAATGGAGCAAGTCGGCCAAGGATGAGTTCGGCGAGTGGGACTTCGATGAAGTCCGGCGCACCACCTCGATGCGCTGCGAGTCGTGTAACCACTACTTTGCCGACGGCGATCGAACGCGTCGTGAGCTCAACGCCTCTGGCGAGTTCATCAAGAAGAACCCCAAGGCGTCGGCCGAGAACGTCGGCTTCCACTGGAACGCCCTGTGCGCCATGAGCTGGGGACAGCTTGCCGAACTCTACCTGCGGGCAAAGGCCTCTGCGCGAAAGGGTGACGTGACACTGCTCCAGCAGTTCTACCAGAAGCGGCTTGGGCTTCCGTGGCGGGAATACGTCGAGGACTACAAGCTGGAGATCGTTAAATCCGGCTACAAGCGTGGTGAAACGTGGGAGGACGAAGGCGCCATCGATCCCCGCACGGGAACAGTGCTCGCCGCTCCTCTTCCTGAAAAGAAGGGACTCATCCCGCTACGTTTCATCACGGTCGACTGCCAGATGGATCACCTCTTTCTGGTCGTTCGCTCTTGGTCGGCGGATGGATCGAGTCGCTTGGTCTGGAACGAGCGCATCCTCAGCTTTACCGATATCGATATTGCCCAGGAGCGTTTCGGTATTCACCCAAGCCTCAGACTTCCTGATCCCGTCTTTGAATTAACGGGGAATTGACGGTTATTCCCGGAAAATGACTTGGCACATTTTAAAGCGGTCCAAGCCGGGTCAAAAACGCCGCGGTCGGGCATGTTGCCGGGCGTGACAAGCA
>CAZVMS010000162.1:0-10758 GCA_964628795.1 uncultured Haloferula sp.
CGCCGCCGTCTCTCAGATCAATGCTTTCGCCAGTGCCATAGCGGACGTCGTCTCTAAGCACCCCGAAGCCGCCAACTACACTCCGGGCGGCATACTCTGAAACGAGCGACTCACTCTTCCGTGATCTTCCAGCGCAGGAAGCCTGAACCATCGGAGCGATTGACAACCGCCCTCAGCACGCCACCCGAGTGGGTGACGACCACGCCCAACGTCGACCAAGAACTGAGATTTTCGGAAAATTCCGCTTCATAGCGGACTCCATCTCTGAGGCTGTCGAGATCACGCTCCAATATGAAAACATCGGGATCAGAGGATACCTCATCGCCAAGCAACCCTTCGCCTGACAGCTGGAGTCCAAAGGCATACTTGATCCCATTGGCAACGCCGTCGCTGCCATCCGAGCCTTCAAAACCGCCGGTGAGAGTAGGATATTCGTAGGCAACCCACGCATCGAAGCCCGTCAGCACAATTAGGGAAGGGGTCACCAAGAACGGTGGCCCTGGTTCACCGGCGACACCACCGAAGACGGGCACGATCCGCAATCGATAAGCCGCACCTTCGATAAGGCTCTCCCCGGCAGTCGATGCGTTGAGCCGCACCACGGTCGCTCCGGAAGAAACAGGCGTCGCCACCGATGAAAAGACCTGTTCGACATCCGTCATACCGACAGCATCAATCCACATTCCGGAATTGGTGGCACTGTAAGTCACCGATCCCGTGGACCGCAGGACAAAGCGGCTGCGAATGGATCTTCCGGCATAGGCAGACAGACTCACGGAATAAGAACTTCCCGTGCCTTCACCAAGATTCAGACCATTAATCGACCAAACCGAAGTCCACGAAGTGCCTCCATCTGTTGAGATTTCAACATCAAGCTGCTGGTTCTTTGACCAACCGCGCCGCAGCCAGAAATCGAGCTGGCTATTGGTCGTTGCAAGGACATCTCGATCAACCTCAAAGAAGTCCTCACCATCCGATGGCTGCACCGCAACGCGGAAACTCGCATTCCCGCTGGCCTGGTAGAACGACCTCGTACTGATAAGGGCATAGGCCGAAGATGTCCCATCAATCACTGCGGATGACGGCTCCGACTCAGCTCCTTCACTCCAGTCACCTGAACTGAAACGGGCCACTTCAAAAATGTGCGAATCGGCCGTTGGCTCAGGAAAAAAGCTGTAGTTTGCACCGCTGATCGGCGGCTCGGAGGCACCCGTCATCTCAAGCGGCCCCACTACTTGCACCAGCTTCGCAGGACCCCAAGGAAACTCATACCCCGCCATCACAGGGCGCGTTCTCAGCACCCACTGCTGACTACCGGAAACCGGAAGCGTCGCTGTCGATGGACCGAAGATCACGGTTGACTCAGCAGGCGAAGTTTCGATCCATCCACCCGGCCTCAACCATTCGCAGCCTTCGACACGAAGCTCGTCGATGAAGGCACCAGTTGCATAGCTCGGCAGGTTTTCATTCGTGAAAAGCCCTTCCTCTGGATCGGTTCGATACAGGCGAAAGCGTAAGCGAACCGGACTACTGCTCTGACCCAAAGGAAAAGAAATCAAATTAAAAGTAGAGTCAGGCAGCCCACTTGCAGATCCTGCTAGAGGCGAGCCAACGGTCTCCCATGTCAATCCACCATCTGAAGAGCTTTCACAACCAAGGGCAGTGGTCGGCGACATATACCCACGCCGAAATTGAAAAACCACGGCAGCAGACGGTCCGGGCAAGATCTGCCGATCGAGCTCAAAAATCTCATCAGCGATTGTATTGAGACGTGGGTCATAAATCCTAGGAAAGGTAAGTCGATACGCCTTGCTTCCCTCAGAAAAAAAGTTGCTCGGATAACCCGGTGCCAATTGAGTCACATGGGCACGCAATTCATAGGTTGGATCGGTGTGATCAAGGACTTCAACCTCACTTCCATCCTCCGCCGTTCCGACCCAAAGCGCCTCTTCCCTCAGAAAGAATCCCGTCTGCATCAGATCGCACTCCGGCACTGGGTTCAGCGTGTAGCTGGTTTCTGCACTGGTTGCAGCCCTCGCAGGCCCACTAAGTTCGAGAGAATCATTCAAGCGATACGGATCGAACAAAGTCACTGACCACGAATGGGAACTCTCAAAGCCACCTCCGATCCCAGAAACGCTGATGTGGTAAGTCCGGTCAACCGGAGCTTCTAGCGACTTCACCACATCAGGAACCGACCAGACGATGGCATTTTCAGCGTATCCCGGCTGGCGCGAAATAACCGTCACCGGCAAGGGGGTGCCAGAGTCGTCAGTCATGCTAACCGTCGCAGAACTAAAATCAGCCCCACCGAGAGAGAGCGACCAAAACGGAGTATTCAGGCCAATTGGGAAAAAACCTTCACTTGGATAACTCACGAAGCGCTTTGGTGCCGAGGTGATCTCACTCGATTTGGGTTTCACATAAATCAAATTACTCGGCTGAATAATGGCACCTGTCGCAAAATTGAAATCCCCCGGTGTATCGCCCGTAGCCATGTCCGTCACCGGAACAGAAAGCAACCAACGTCGATGACCCGCATCAAAGTTCCAGTTCGATATCCCGACAATATCCTCGCGAAAATAAGCATCGACCGCAGCAGGGCCGAAGAACCCTTTGGTAATCGCGCTTTTGTTGTGACTATTCCAAGCCTCAACAGTCCACGCCGCCAAGCTACTAGGAGGATTGTGACTGAGGGCATCACTCGTTGCCCCCAGCGCGACCATCAATGCCGAACGTTGTGCTGCCGCTTGCTTGGTGGTCGATGGAGCAGGCAGGTAGGCATCGCCCGGTTCGATGAGGACCGTCGCGCCGGTATTCATCAAAACCACTGCAGGAACACCGCAAAGAGCTCGAACGAAGTTCACCCGGCGCTCGACGTCTCTGACAAACTCGGCCGAGGTCGTGCCCTCGGCACCAAGCGCCGTCGGATGATAGCTCCCAGTCCAATTCATTCTCTCCCAATAGCGATCCGAGGGCGTGTAAGCACCATGCCAAAATGATACAACATCATTCCGATTGGAAGTATCCACAGCAAAACCAGAGGAAGCCGCCGAACCGGCAGTTCTCGGTGTCCAAGCAAGCGCGACTGACGATACAACCAGCAACGCAGCAATGGGAATTATCCTTCTCACAGCCAATGGCATTTAAAGATTCTAAAAGTGTCTTTCAAGACTCAACTCCAAAAGGATTCTCTACGAAAACACATAATCTGCCGCAGCCAAACAGTAGATTGCGGCGGTTTCGCTGCGAAGCACGGCTGCCCCCAAACAAGCAGGAACGCAGCCTGAAGCGAGCGCTTCTTGATACTCTCCAGCAGAAAAATCTCCTTCCGGGCCGATCAAAAATGTCACTTGTCCACCCCGTCCTGCCTCCTGAAGACAGTCCTTGAGCGGCAGGGCACCGGCCTCCAGGGAGGCGATAATCCGCGAATTTGTCGAAGATTCCTCAAGAAATTCATCCAGATTGAGGACTGGTTTCACGACGGGAACCCGACTCCGTCCACATTGTTTGCACGCCTCAATCACTGTCCGTTGCCACTTGTCCTCCTTTCCGTCCCCTGCTTGAACCACCACATTCCGTGTCGAAAGCGGCTGAATCTCATCGGCACCAAGCTCGACGGCCTTCTGGAGAAGCCAATCCATCGACTTCCCCTTGATCACCGCCTGAGCGAGCACGATGCGAACTTTGGGCTCGGGCTCCATTTTCACCTCCGCCAAACGAAGCCCCACATGAGCCTTCGAAATGCTCAGGATCTCCGCACTTGCACTCCGGCCAAGACCATCGAAAACCGTGATCACATCACCTACCTGCGCACGCATCACGCGTGCGCAGTGCTTCGCCTCATCGCCAACTAGCGCTGCCTCACCATTCCATGCCACCGGATCAAGAAAGAAGCGGGGCATAGCGTGTCAGAAATCGAAGAAGCGCTTGGCCTTGGCGACAAAGGACTCCTGCATCGGTGAGTTGTGCTCGCCGATCGACTCGGAGAATTCACGAAGCTTCGCCTGCTGTTCGCTATTCAGACGGGTCGGAACCTCGACCTGCACTTCCACATGCAGATCACCCTTTTTCGGACTGGAAAGCACCGGCATGCCACGCTCGCGGAGACGGAACATCGTTCCCCCCTGAGTGCCAGCAGGAATCTTGATCGAAGCCTGACCATCGAGGGTCGGAACCTTCAACTCGCCGCCAAGCGCCGCCGTACTGAATGGAAGTGGCATCCGGCAGAAAAGATCGCGTCCGTCGCGTTCAAAAACATCGTGAGCCGCCACCCCAAGGAATACATAGAGATCACCCGCCGTGCCACCACGCACGCCTGCGTCACCATTGCCCGATGACCTGAGCCGCGTGCCTTCCTCGACACCGGCCGGGATGCGAATTTTGATTCGGCTGGGCTTTTGGACGCGGCCATCCCCGTGACACTGACCACAGGGATCCGCGACGGTTTCTCCCGCACCCCGGCATTCTGGACAGGTCGTCTGCTGCACGAAAATCCCTGCCTGCCGGGCGACCACACCGCGACCACCGCAGGTCGAGCAAGGGCGAGAGCCGCCGCCACTCTTCGACCCAGTATTCGAACAGCTGTTGCACCCAGCATAGTGCTCGATCTCCAGCTCTTTCTCAACACCGGTAGCCGCTTCCTCCAGAGTAATCTCCAGATCATAGCGCAAGTCGCTGCCGCGTTGCTTGTTCGATCTCTGGCGGCGGCCGCCACCGAAAAATTCCTCAAACCCACCGCCAAAAGCGCCACCGAAAACCTGCGAGAACAAGTCCATCGGATCGTGGAACCCACCACCTCCGAAGCCCCCACCACCACCGCCACCGGCGAATGCCTGGTGACCGTAGCGATCATACGCGGCCCGCTTATCCGGATCACTCAAGGCTTCATAAGCTTGGCCAAGCTCCTTGAACTTCTCCTCTGCCCCGTGGTCTCCAGGGTTCTTGTCCGGGTGAAACTTCACCGCAAGTTTGCGATAAGCCTTTTTGATCTCCTCGGGGCTCGCATCGCGTGCGACGCCCAAGACTTCGTAAAAATCGCGATCTGCCATCGTCTCAGTTGTCTTCTGAATCAGTTTCCTCCGCAGACTGTGCCACCACGACGGTCGCCGGACGGAGCAGACGGTCACGCAACATGAAGCCGCGGCGCATCACCCGGGTGACCGTGCCATCCTCGACACCCTCGACGATTTCCTGAGAAACCGCCTCGTGAACATTGGGGTCGAAAGCCTTTCCCTCGGACGCTATTTCCGTCACCCCGCAGCTACCGAGAAACTCGTTGAGCTGCTTCCTGACCATATCCATGCCGATGTAGATCATCGAGCTCTGGTCCTGGGACGCCGCCTGCATGCCCATCTCGAAGTTGTCGAGGATCGGCAGGAGTTCTTCGAGCAATGACTGGTTCGAGTAACGAACCGCCTCTTCACGCTCGCGCGCGGCACGCTTGCGGTAGTTTTCATGGTCAGCCGCAGTTCGCATCGCGAGCTCTTTCCACTTCATCACCTCCGCCTCGAGCGCAGCGGAATCATCTCCCTCGCCTGAGCTGGCTTCATCTTCAACTGTCTCAAGCTGGTCGGAAACCTCGATTTCCTCCTCCTCTGCCGGATGGACTTCTGGTTCTTGCGAATTCATGGGTGCTACCTGTCACGCCCCGCCGCAATCGTCAACCCCATCAAATCGTTCTCAACGCTTCTCGATCGCCAAAAGGGTGATGTCGTCCATTTGGCGAGCCCCACCGGCAAAAGCCGCCAAGTCCCGCTGCACCGCATTCAAGGCGGCCTCGGCACCTTGCGAGGCACTTTCAAGAAAAGTCGCTTCCAGCCGCTCCATTCCGAATTCCTGGCCCGCTCCATCGGTCGCCTCATTCACCCCATCGGTGTAAAAAAGCAGCAAGTCCCCCGAGTTCATCTGAAGCTCCAGCACCTTGGTAACCCGCTCAAAAACATCCCCGTCATCGATCCCAAGCGCCAGGCCCGGCGGCTTCACATTCTCGATCACTCCATCCGCAGCCCGATAAAGCAGCGCCGCATCGTGACCCGCGCGAGCAAGACGAATCAGACCGCTGTCACCTTCGATCACTCCGTAGAAAAGACTGATAAACATGTCCTCCCGAATGTCCGGGAAAAGCTGTCGATTCACGCCGCCCAGCACCTCAGCGGGATCCGACTTCCCCCACGCTTGGCAACGCAGCACGCTGCGGCACATCGCCATCAACAAGCCAGCGCCAACGCCCTTGCCGGACACATCGGCAATCACCACGCCATGCCGACCATCGCCGAGGTCAAGGTGGTCGTAGTAGTCACCACTGATGATCCGCGCCGGCACATTAGTCCCTGAAATGCGATAGCCAGGGACGATCGGTTCACCCTGCGGCAACAGCACCCGTTGCACTTCGCTGGCATTCCGCAATTCACTCTCAAACTGCCGCTTCTCGTTCGCCTCGCGATAAAGCATCGAATTCCCCATCGCGAACGCCGACTGCTCGGCGGCCGAGCGGAAAACCGCAAAATCATTCGCAGAAAAGGCCTGCTGCTCCTTGGTCCTCGTCACCGCCAACACACCCAATTCCTTTCCCGCATGGCGCAGCGGTGATAGCATCACCTCAACCCGCTCAACACCACCGTCCGCGAAGATATCCCGAAAAGATTCATGATAACGGATATCCGGAACATGCAGCGCGACCTGCGAACCTAGCGCCGCACCGAGAAGACCACCATCGACCGGGGCATGAAAGAGCCGCAAATAGCTCTCGGTCGCACGCGGATCGAGCTCGGATTTCTTGCGAACCTTCGCCGGCACTCCAACCAGCGGCGGACATTCCTTCGAAAGATACTTGGGCTGCAAGGACCCGCCGACCTCATCAAGCAAATAGATCGCTCCACCCCGCGCCGAGACAACCTCATTCACGCCATCGACAATCATCTTCGAAAGCTCCTGCTGGGTCGTGTCTTTGCCAATCGCCATACCCAGCTCGTGAAGATAGCTGAACATCCGTTCTTCCTCACCCTCAATGGCGACCAGTTCCTCACTGGTCCGCTTCAGCCTTTGGCGAAATACCTTGATCGTGATTCCCAGCCAAATGATGGCCAGCAACAGCAGAATGTAGGGTAGCAGCTGATCCATGAATGAGTCTAGTTACCCCTCAAGCCATCACCTGTCCTTTTGGGACGGCTTGGCTGCATCCTTCTGCAAAACCTGCAACACCGTCGCGAAACGCTTGGCATTATCCTCGCTCGTCGATGCCAGCATCTGATGGGACTCGAGCACCTGTTGGGCCCGACCGCTCATGTCGGGAAGTCGGTTAGGACTGAATGGCTTCAATTTCCCGCGAATCTCGGCCTCCTTACCAACCCAGGGAGCATCACTGGGTTCGATCTCCAAAAGACAGTCCAGACCGAGATCTTCGAGCGAGCGCCGGTTCTTATCGCCCGGCGATGCAATCATCACGCTCCCCTTGTCCTTACTCACCCGACTCGCCAGTCCCGCAAGCAGGCCCATGAAGGTCGAATCCATCCCGCTACAGTTCTCCAGATCGATCACAAAACGGGTCTCGCCCTTGCTTCGGCGCTTCTCAGCACATTCCTTCAAGGCCGGGCTCTGTAGGAAGGAACCTTTCCCTTCGCAACGGATCCAAGTGAACTCATTGAAGGTGCCGAATGAAATGGCGGTTTCCTGACTCACGGGGTGTTTTATTCAGCGGTGAATGTGAACTACCAATACCTACGACTGGCCTTGCCCCGAGGTCAACCGCTCATCCCACGAATTCATCATTCCCAGAGGTAGGAATGTCGGCTTGCCACCTCTCGATCACCCCGCAGTAAGGTGCATTTCCACGCCAATACACGGCCGCCCTTCAAATAATCATCCCCAATCACCTGGAACTCCGCCTTTCCCTTCCGAGTGTCGGCATTGAAGTCCTGCACCTTCTTCAGCACCTTGCTCGCCGTCGAAGCCTGTTGATATTCAAACACCACTCTCACCGGCTCACCTAGCGCATCATCCTCCCACAAAACGGCGTAGTATATACCAAGTCGTTGCTCCTGCTCGCGCACCCCCACCGCGCCATACATCCTCCGCTTTTCCTCCGCATCAATGAGCGGCTCGCCGTCTCCCCTAAGACTCACTTCCCGAATGTGGTAGGGCCGCACGTCAAGCGTGCCTGGTGAACTACAGGCCGCCAAAAAGCCGACCCAGAGAAGTAGCAGGTGTTTCCAAAATCTCATCTGCCGTCATTCAAGCAATCCCACCGGCCTTGCCAATCCGGAAAGCAGCAAATCCCATCGGAGAAAAGCTTCCCGACCGCGCCCCAGCCCCCTAGCCTACAGCCATGGACGACGCGGTCCTCGACAAACTCGACAACTTTATTCGCCAGAAGGGGCTCCGACGCACGCCTCAGCGCGATGCGATCGTCCGCCTTGCCTTCGCCTCCGAGGAACATTTCACCTCCGAGGAACTCTTCGAGCGCGTCCGAAAAAAGAACGTCAACGCCTCCCGCGCCACCGTCTACCGCACCATCTCCCTGCTCGTCGAAGCCGGCCTGCTCCACGAAATCGACCTCGGTGGCGACCAAACCACCTACGATCCGAATTTCAACGAACGCCCGAGCCACAATCACCTCGTCTGCATCGACTGCGGCAAAATCGTCGAGTTCGAGGACTCCCACCTCGAACTCCTCAACGACTGCATGACTCGCCGACTCGGCTACCGCCCCGTCCGCCAGACCATCAAGATTGAAGCCTGCTGCGAACAACTCCGCACCAAAGGCACCTGCCCAAGCCTGATCCAAGCCCGCATCAACTCCAAACGTCTTCCCGGAAGGAAGCGCTGATCGCCCCATGACACCGCCACCCATCCCTAAACCTGTCGACTTTCGAATCTTCTTCGGAAGATCTTCCGGCGGCATCCGCAGAATCACCGCCGACTACCTTACAGAAAGGGTCGTCGATGCCCATACCCAAGCCCGGGACTGGATCAACGAAAACCTCCACCTCGAAATCATCTCCATCACCTCGGGAGATGCTTCCGCCGGAGACGCCCTGAATCTCACCGCCGTGACCGTTTGGCACCGCGAGCCCTGACAAGGCTTCATACCCCATTATCTCAATATCTAACAACCATGTGGAAAGGCCGCTTCGCAAAAGAGACCGCTGAACTCGTCCAGCAATTCGGAGAATCCATCTCCTACGACTGGCGATTGTACAAACACGACATCGCCGGCTCGATCGCCCACGCCCGTGCCCAAGTGCAAGCCGGCCTGCTCACCAATGAGGAATTCGCCGCCATCGAAAGCGGCCTCCGAGAAATCGAGTCCGACATCGATGCCGGCAAGTTCGAGTTCAAAACCTCACTCGAGGACATCCACATGAACATCGAAGCGGAGCTCACCAAGCGCATCGGCGCACCCGGTGCCAAGCTCCACACCGCCCGTTCACGAAACGACCAGGTCGCCACCGACACCCGCCTCTACTGCCGCGCGGAAATCGACCATCTAACATCCTCCATCTCCCATCTCCAGAACGCCCTGCTCGACCGCGCCGAGAAATACGCTGCCACCGTCCTGCCCGCCTACACCCACCTCCAGCGCGGACAACCCGTCACTGTCGGCCACCACCTGCTCGCCTACGTCGAGATGTTAGAGCGCGACAAAAGCCGTCTCGCCGACTGCCGCAAACGCCTCAACGTCTCGCCGCTCGGCTCCGGAGCCCTCGCCGGATCGACCATCAACCTCGACCGACACGCCGTCGCCAAGGAACTCGGCTTCGACCGCGTCACCACCAACTCCATGGATGCCGTCGCCGACCGCGACTACATCGCCGAGATGATTTTTGTCATCTCGCTCTGCGGCGTCCACCTCTCGCGCCTTTCCGAGGATCTCATCCTCTGGACCTCCGCCGAGTTTGGATTCGTCAGCCTCTCCGACGCCCACACCACCGGATCGTCCCTGATGCCGCAAAAGAAGAACCCCGACGTCTGCGAACTCACCCGTGGCAAGACCGGACGACTGTTAGGAAACCTCGTCGCCATTCTAACCGCCATCAAAGGCCTTCCCCTGACCTACAACCGCGACCTCCAGGAAGACAAGGAGCCACTCTTTGATTCTATCGACACCCTCAGCCTGACTCTCGCCGTCAACGCCGAGATGATCCTCGCCATAGAGTTCCGCGAAGACAACTGCCTCGCCGCCGCCAGCGACCCGATGCTCCTCGCCACCGACCTCGCCGACTGGTTGGTGAAGCACGGCATTCCCTTCCGTCACGCCCACGAGCTCGTCGGAAAAGCCGTCGCCCAAGCCGTCAGCACCGGCACCCCGCTCGACAAGCTCGACCTCAGCAAGATCGACACCGCCTACACTCCCGACGCTCAAACCGTCTTCAACCTCCAAACCGCCCTCGCCGCCCGAACCAATCCCGGAGCCCCGAGCGTTGACAATGTGAAGCGTGAGATCGAGCGATGGAAATCGACCTTGGTCGAATGATTGAAGCACTGATCGAACTCGTATCCGCGATCTGGCGAAGCGACTCAGACCTCCGAGAGCAATCTCAAATTGGAGAATCTGAACTTGATCGAAAGTCCAAGCGACTTGTCGGGTGTATTTGTGGAACGTCCATCTTCGTTCTAACCCGACTTTCGCTGTTAGATTCAAAAATCGCCAAATTTCGCCCATCTGAGGCGCTGGAACCCTTGATTTTACAACATCGGGCCTCGAAAAACGGCTGCGGTGGAGACCCACCCCATGGACACGCCCGACCTGGTCGGGTT
>CAZVMS010000163.1:0-12706 GCA_964628795.1 uncultured Haloferula sp.
AGCTCCGCTTTCGCTCGCACCGCCCCGCAACCGGTGTCGTGGACGCCTGGTCCCGCACTTTTCGGCTTCGCGCTTCAGATTCGCTTATTTTGGGGCTAGGGCCGACCCCGCCGATAGACCCCGCCGAGACACTTGGTGTGTCTCAGAAAAAGCGCACTTAATCCGATGCTACACTCTTCGGTTCACTTGGACTCTCTTGAGACTCCGGGACGAAGGTATTTGCGTTGATCGTCGGCAGCAGGATTGGGCCGTGGATACCTCGTGAAGTAATGCTGCAAATCAGTTCTCGAATCGCCCCGTAAAGAATGGATCCTCCATTGAAGCAAACCATCTTTTCGGCCTTCTCTTCAGGAAATGCAGGATCTAGATGAAAGATGCCAACCATCACGACCTCACCGAGGTAGGGTGCGGCTCCGGCCTCTGGAGCCGGTTTGATTTGGACATCCACCCTGACAAGCCAAAGCTCCCGGGTGTCTCGATTTTGTTCGCTGCTGATCGCATGGGAGAAATGCAATTCGGAGTTGTCCCCCGTCACATCACGGGTATCGAGGTTGATTCTGGCGATTTTATGCTCCTTTAGTTGGAGGGGGCTAGGCGTACTGGCCTTCATACTCGTAGTCGATTTGAAGTTCTCCGTTTGAAAGAGGATCTTGGCCCCGAAGGTTGATTGGTGACGTTGAGCAGAACGCTCGACTGGCTACGATTAAGACAGTCGATGCAGAGTTCGTGAGCGAGTCGGAAACTAGAGTGGTCTCGGAGTAGATCCTTGCTTCTCCGGGGTGGCTTGTTGCCATCCAGCTTTTCAAATTTTTCTCTCTCATCTCGTTAATTCTCAACCATAGGAGGTCTTCAAGAGAGGCTTCGATGAGACTGCCGCCAGAGGAAGCCCTCCCAATGGTTGCCCTAGCGATGCCTGTGGCGGCGGCAAGGCTGTCTATCGTAAAGCCGAGTTCTTTCCGCGCCTTCTTGAACTCGGATGAGATCCATTGGCGGTGAGCATCTCGGACTTGCGCTGAAATGGTCTCCGCCTGCTTTGGTGTGGTGGAGATTGCATCGCAATGGCGGCATTGGTTGACTTTGGCTTGGATTGCGTGCTCCCGACCTCGGAAGGGAGCGGTCATTTCCACAACATTCTCTACCCATGGGTTGTCCGTTCCGCAGCAAAGGCACTGCGGTGGCAGCGTCTTTGGGGCGAGTTGGCGTTTGCTTTTTCTGGGGCGTTTCATTGGTGCTCAGGTGTGGCAGTCGATGGAGACATACCAGTCTCCATCCGGCAGCTTCTTCAGGCAGAATTTGGTGTAAATCGGGCGGGTAAAGTCATCCAACTCGACGACGAAGGCGAACATTTCCAAGCCGTCGGTTTCCGGATGGGTTGAAATGTAGTCCGCTGGCCGTTTGTAATGTTCTGAAGGGTCTTCAAGGGCAACTTCCAGACAGTCGGTGATGATTTCAAAGTAGGTTTCCTCGTCGTCAATTTGGTATTTTGGGCAGCAGGCATTGAGGCGTTCAAGATCTCTGGCGAGGTGCCAGATAATCCGCCTTCCGGTTTCGGGACAGCGGCGGTAGATGTGCTCACGGCAGCCATTCTCCAAGGCAGTAAGAGCCCTTTCCAGGATCTCCTTTAGCCGTTCTTCCGAGTGAGCCTCGTGCATGGTGACGGGTTGTTTTCATGACGTGGTGTTTCGTTATCAGATGATAACGTAGCGTCAACGGGCAATTTTGCGAGTATTTATCAGATGGTGTGGAAGTTGGTGGCGAGGAGTGAGTTGATTGGATCAGGGTCTCGTTTTGGGGTGTGGTGAGTTCGGCGACGAGGGATTGGAGGAGGTTCTTGGCGGTGGCGCGGGAGGCGGCGAGCTGCGTTTCCAACTCGTCCACCAAGGCCATCAATTGCTCCACTTTGGCCACGATCCGGCGTTGTTCGGCGAGGGGGGGGCGGCGAATTGGTCAAACTTTTCGAAGAAGGTTTCGAGGGTCATGCGGATGGGTCGCCCCTTCAGGGCTTGGAAATTGGGGGGATGGGTGACCTGGTATAGGTCGCCCCGTTGGGGCTGAAGAAGGTTTTGAGGGTCATGGGGCGGGGATGGCTGGCACCCCGGCAGGGGTGCAAGCGTTACGCGACGGGCTTGCGGGGCGCCGATGCATTTGTCGTAAAAGGTTCTGAGAATCATTCGGCGTTCTCCTTTCCGAGTTCGCTGGAGAGTTCGGCTTCGATGTCCTCGATGCTGGGGAGGAGGGAGGCGAGTTCCTTGGGGAGAGCGCGGGTGAGTTCGTAGTCGGCGAGGCCGATGGGTTTGTGGATGTCGCGCAACGAGTATTCGGCGAGGATGCGGTCCTTGGTCTGGCAGAGGATGAGACCGACGGTCGGCGCGTCGTGCTCGAGGCGGAGGAGGTCGTCGACGGCGGAGCAGTAGAAGTTCATCTTTCCGGCATACTCGGGTTTGAAGTCGCCCTTCTTGAGATCGACGACGATGAAGCAGCGGAGGTGGAGGTGATAGAAGAGGAGGTCGAGGTAGAACTCGCGGTCGCTGACTTCGAGGCGGTGTTGGCGGCCGACAAAGGCAAAGCCGCGACCGAGTTCGAGGAGGAATTTTTCGAGATGCCGGAGGAGTCCGGTTTCGAGTTCGCGTTCGTGGAAGGGTTCTTCAAGGGTGAGGAAATCGAAGAGGTAGGGATCTTTGAGGAGGCCCTAGGCGAGGGTGGCGTGGGCTTCGGGGAGGGTGGTGGCGAAGTTGGTGATAGCGGCACCCTGGCGCTCGTGGGCGCGATTCTTGATTTGTGCGGTGAGGGTGTCTCGGGTCCAGCCCTGTTTGATGGCCTGGCAGGCATACCAAAGGCGGGTGGGAAGGTGCTCAATCTTCTCCATCAAGGTGATGTTGGTGCCCCAAGGCAGTTTTGCAACGGAGCGTTGCAAAATCGGGAGCATGGTGCCGTCGTCCAAAAGTGCCACGCTCGGTGGGACTTTTGAGTTGGGCTCGCTTTCCGGCTGTTCCGGGTTCGTTTGCCCCGGGGCTGGCAATGGTGCAACGCTCCGTTGCATAATTGATTTTGCGTCGTATTCCCGGGCGAAACGGATCATGTATTTTAAGTTCCGCTCCGAAAATCCTTTCTCCTCTGGTAGTTCATTTTTCAGATCCGCTGCCAATCGGGGGATGACTCCGGTGCCCCAGCCTTCCTCTTTTTGACGGGCGGCGATCATTCGGCCGATGTCCCAGTAAAGGGAGATCATTTCGGCATTGGCGGCGAGGGCGGCGCGGTGTTGGCCCTGGCGGACACGGGTTTTGATGTCGCCGAGGAGGTCGCGGTAGAAACTGAGTTCCTCTTTTTTCATCGGGTGAGAGCCTGCTGCAGTTCTTTTTTCAGCTTGGCGCGGGTTTCGGCGATCTGGGTGAGGAGGGCTTCGTATTCGGGGAGGAGTTCGTCAAGGTCGCCGGGGCCGGTGTCGGCGTTGTGCGGGTTCTTGAGGTCGAGGTTGAAGTTGCCGGCCTTGATGTCCTCGATGGAGACGCACCAGGCTTGCTCGGTTTCCTTGCGGGATTTGAAGCCGTTCTTTTCAGAGCCCCACCATTTGCGCTCGGCCTCGAATTCCTCGAAGCGGATCGGTTTGCCTTTGTTGTAGCTTTTGGCTCCGGGGGGATAGGGGTGCTCGTAATACCAGATCTTCTTGGTGGGTGCGCCCTTGGTGAAGAAGAGGAGGTTGGTCTTGATGCTGGTGTAGGGGGCGAAGACGCCATTGGGCAGGCGGACGATGGTGTGGAGGTTGCAGTCGGTGAGGAGCTTTTCCTTGATGCGGGTTTTGACGCCTTCGCCAAAGAGGGTGCCATCGGGCAGGGCGAGTCCGGCGCGGCCACCGGGCTTGAGGATCTTCATGATGAGGACGAGGAAGAGGTCGGCGGTCTCGCGGGTGCGGAAGTCGGCGGGGTAGTTCGCCTCGATGCCGTCTTCCTCCATGCCGCCGAAGGGGGGATTGGTGGCGATGATGTCGACACGCTCCTTCGGGCCCCAATCGCGGAGCGGGCGGGCGAGGGTGTTGCCGTGGCGGACGTTGGAGGGGACGTCGATGCCGTGAAGCAGAAGGTTGGTGATGCAGAGAATGTGCGGGAGGTGCTTTTTCTCGATGCCGCTGAAGCATTCCTGGATGGCGCGTTCGTCGGCGGCGGTCTTGGCCTGGGTCCGCAGGTAACGGATCAGGCAGGTGACGAAGCCGCCGGTGCCGGTGGCGGGGTCGAGGAAGGATTCGCCAAGGCGGGGAGCGAGCCGGTCGATGGTGAACTCGGTGACGGCGCGGGGCGTGTAGAATTCGCCTGCGTTTCCTGCGGACTGGAGGTCCTTGAGGAGTTTCTCGTAGATGTCGCCGAACATGTGGCGGTCATCGGAGGCGTTGAAGTCGATGGCGTTGACCTTGTTGATGACCTGCCGCATCAGGGTGCCATTCTTCAGCGTCCTTGCGCATGATGTCCTGGATGGATTTGACGATGTTGGAGACGTTGGGCATGGATCAGGATGTATGAGTGGTGCGGATGGCCTGAAGGGTGTGGCCTTCGGCGAGGGTTTGCTTGATGAACTCACGGAAGCCGCCGGCAGGTTGGCAAGGAATGACGTCGAAGGGAATCAGAGTGTCCTCGAAGCGGACGAGATTCCGATCATGGGCATCGAAGACGCCGAGGTTATCGGCGGTGCGGTAGTAGGCGGCAGAGGTGATCTTTTCGAAGCCGAGCGAGGCGAACCAACGGTCAATTTCCTGAGTGGTGACCGGTATGATGTCGAATCGTGGCTGGGAGGTGACGATGATGAGTTCGTCCGACTGGACGATGAGGCCTTCGAATCGATTGAGGTCGGGGACGAGCAGGTTGTGGAGCTGGAGACGTTCGAGATACTCCAGCGGACTGGCTTCCCAGAGATGAAAGCGGCGGGCATCCTCAGCGGAGGATACGAGAGCCAGCTCGATACCGGGTTGAAGGCCGAAGACGCCGTTGCGGGTGGATTTCCAATAGCGATCAGCGGCCTCCTCATGCCAGAGGTCGTGCTCTTGACCGCCCTTGATCGACTTCGACGGGAGGTCGGCCGGTGCTAGCAGGAGATCCAGACCTTGCGCCCATTCTGTAAGACTGGCTTTCTGGCGGGCGAGGGTTGGCGGCCAAGATGCCGGGCCATCTCCCGATAGGCTTCCTCGGAGGTGAGCGAGCGCCTGTGCGACAAGATCCGCCCCAGCTTCTCCTTGCTGAGAAGCGGGGTGATCGGTGTGTTCGCTGGATCGTTCGTCGGGCATAAGGTTAGCAGAACGAATGGAATCCGCAAGCGAGGAGACTAGGCTGCATAGAGAGCAACTTCAAGATCGCGTATGGCCTCAGGTAGGCGGGCTTGCCGCCAAAGCGATTCACGATTTCCATGGGAGTTCCGAAGGTGCTGAGGGGATCGACTTTCAAGGTGTGGAGGGATTCGAGGCTGGTGATCCCACGGTCGGAATAATTTGGGAGCCTCGGAGAGGGTTGCCTGGTAACGGGCGGGTAATGAGGCTGGAGTGAGTGATGCGCCGAAAGGACCACCTTGCAGGGCCTCTCCCGAGGGTGGGCGTTTCCACTCTCGAACGCACAAAGTGCGTTCAGTAAGAATATTGACCTAACAGACTTCTGACGGACTTGAAAGAGGAAGATGACTAATAAGCTAAAAATACCAAGTCTAGGCTAGGCACGTTAGTGTGCCTTTTGATGAGGTGTAACCTGTTGTGTTATCGTTTTCCTTCATCGATCCGGGAGATTCGAGAGGTGTTCGCTGGGGATGAATTCCTTGGCGAGCTCGGCGATGTGTTGGTGATGGGTGAAAATGATGATCTGAGTCTTCTCCGATAGTTTCTCCAGCACCTTGAAGACGGATGCCGCGCGCTGGTCGTCAAAGGTCATCAGGATGTCATCAAGGATCAGCGGCATGGGGGCGTGGTTCTCCAGATGGATGTCGATCGCCGCCAGGCGGAGGGCGAGGTAGAGCTGGTCGCGGGTTCCCTCCGAGAGGGCAGCGGTATTGAGGGCTTCGGGAAGAGCATCGGGATCATCCGAGTTCCAGCGAAGGGCCGCGAGATTGACGCGTTTGGGGTCCTTGTCGTCGGCTTGAGCCGCGACTCCTGCGAAGGAGCCATTGGTCAGCGTGGCGAAAAACTCAGAGGTTTTCTTGATCATCGGGCCTTGGCTCTTTTCGCGGTAGGCTTCCACCTGAGCGTTCAAGAACGCGATGGCATGTTGCAGCCGGATGAATCGCTCGGAGTCAGTGACGACCTTCGCGAGTGCGTTTGCTGCCAGCTGCTTGGCATGGATGGCTCCATCCTTCGCCTGTTCCAGCTCAGTACGCTGCTCGACTTGCTTACCGAGCGCATCGCGCGCCTTGTCTCGTTCGATTTGGAGGCGGTCCAACTCAGGGGCCAGTTGATCGAGTTCGGCTTTGAGTGCTTCACTCTCCGCGGCCTCTGTTCGGGCGATGAGCTCTTCCAGGGTCGAGGAGCCTGCTAGGCCGACCAGGGTTCGGTGGGTTGTCTCCCGCTGTAATGAAAGCGTCTGCCGTCTCTCGAATTGGGTGATCGCCGTGGACAACTCGTCAGCGGAAGCGAGCTTGGCCTCGGTAAGTAGCTGATCAATCTCCTGTTCCGCCGCCTTGATGATCCGCTCCTTGCCCTCTAGGTCTGTCTCCAATTTCTCGATCTCTTCCTTCAGGCCGTGGTGCCGAGTCCTGCGTTCTCTGGCATCCGCGAGGAATGTGGAGAGACGGCTTTCGGTGAGGTCTGGGTTTTTTGGATCAAGCTCGGGCGACTCGGGTAAATACTTTTCCCGCAGGTCACTGAGTCGTCCCTGGAAACTACCGATACGTTCGGTCAGTTCCGACAGGCTTGCGGTGGCGACCCTGATTGCCCGGTGGGTGTCCTTTGCATCGCGTCGCGTTTTGAGGGTGGTGATGACCGCCCGGGACGAACCGGGGTCGTCGAGATGATGTTCCACGAGGACCTCTGACCAGTTCGTCCGAGTCTTTTCGAGAGCCTCCCTCGCCAGACTAAGCAGTGCCTCCTGCTGCGTCTTTTTCTTGGTCAGCGTCGTGATGCTCTCCGAGAGAATCTTACGCTCACCTTTGGCCGTATCGGCCTCGCTGATGGCGCCGGCGAGCTTTCGCGAAAGAGCCGCAAAACTGGCATCCGGGCTTTTGAAATGATTTCGTAGCTCTTCCAGCAGGCCGCACTCGGCATGCTGGTGAGCTTCAATCTTCTGGGTAAGCCTACCGAGGTCGCTTTCGGTCTCACACCACTGCTCCCACTGCGCTCTCCACTCGATCAGTTCCGAGGGCAGGAATTCGCGATCGCCGAGCACACGAGACTTTTGCCGCCAGCGCTCGTTCCACTGGGCGAGCTCTTCGGAGACCCTATCAAGAACACTTCCTTCGAGATCACGCTGATTCTCGAGCCGGGTGAGATCATGGTGCAGGGTTGCCAGTTTGCCGAGGACCTCGGCGTGATTGCGTAGGACGTCGGCGATCTCATCACATTTTTTGATGGATTCGTTGAGCTCTTCCACTTCTCCTGCTTCTGCGGCAGTCCCGTGCTTAAGCTTGGTCGCCAGTGCCGTCCACATGGCATCCCGTTCCCGGCGCGTCTTGCGAAGATCTTCATCAGTGTAAACGGAGATGCTGCCTGAGGTCTGCTCAATGTCCGCTTTCTTATCGACGATCTTTGTATTCAGCTGGTCGACTTCACGCTGATGCTCGTCACGGGATGTTGTCAGCTTTTTATGCTCTTCGGCTAACGCTTCGAGTAGCGAGAGGGTGGGCAAAGGTAAGGTAAGAATCTCGCTCTTCTCGTGGCTGCTAAGTCCGAGCTGCTGGGTGGCACGATTGAGGTTGGCAGTCTTCTGATTGCGCTCTTCGACTTGAGCCGCCACGACACGGGCATCTTGGCTGTGAGTGTTGATCCGGGAGGCAAGGTCTAGAATCTCCGGGGTGATCTCGACATCGCCTAAATCATCGAGCTTGCTCTGAGCTTCGGCCAGTTCCTCGACGGTCTGCTCCAGGTTTGATTCCGCTCGATCTTGGTTTCCTTCCTCGGTGGCGATCAAGCCCGCGAGGTCCTCGATCTGGGCCAGTTCCGCGGCTCCGAGATCTGGTAAACCAGTAAGCGCCTCTTTGTTATCGAGACCCAGCTCTTTGAGCTCCTTCTCCAACTGGAGGCCGAGTTGACGGAGTTCCTGCTCCTTGTCGGAGAGCGTGACGAGATCCTCTTTGTGCCGCGCGATTCCCTGGTGGAGTGAATCGAAGTTCGGGGCGTCGTCGAGGATGGCCTGGTAGGGAGCAATGTCTTCGAATTGTTTCCTTTTGCGATCCCGAGACGACTTGAGCTCATCACGAAGGATATGGGCATCCGAGAGGTTTTTCTGCAATTTGCGGACTCGTGCTGGAAAGTCGGACGGAAGCTCCGGCAGGCTGATCTTAGCGAGGTGCTCGTCGATTTCCTTCAGTTGAGTGACAAGAGGGATCGCCTTGAGCAAATTCTCCAAGAGAGATACCCGAAGACGCTTTCTGATGAGATCGCCTTCCTTGTTACGGAAATCGACTTCAGCGGCATCGATCGCTTTCTGGAGTGTATTCCATGCGTTGGCCGTCGTTGATAGATCGCGGGATTCCTTCTCGAAGTCCTTGAAGGCCTTGTAGGCGACCACGATGGTATTCGCTTGCCGGCCGTTGCCGGCGAAGAGCTGATCGGCCTCCTCCTGCAGTCTCTTCAGCGCGGCATCGATGGGGGAGCCTCCCAGGCTGGCAGAAAAGAGCAGGGTTCCCAGTTCGCCTTCCCCGGAGAGCAGCTTACCGGCTCCGGCTCGCAGGTTGTCGGTGCTGAGGCCGAACATGTGGGTGAAGAACTCATCATTCACCGAGCCGCAGAAGGCCTTGAGCTTGCCTTCGTCGAGCGTGTTCTGATCGGCGTCAAGAAGGGTGCCCTGCTTTCCTTTCTTGCGCAGGAAGGTGAGCTTGTTCCCACCATCGCTGACCGTAGCGCCGATGAGGAGCTTGGCGTAGGGGTGGAGGAAGTCATCTCCTGACCGGGCGGGTATCCCGTATAGCAGATTATGAATCGCACGTAGCAGCGAACTCTTCCCAGCTTCGTTCGCTCCATGGATCAGGTGGAGGTCCGCCGATGACTTCTTGAAGTCGAGTTTGAACTTGGTGAAGGGACCGAAGGCCGGGATTTCTAGGGAATCGAAACGCATGGGGCTTGGGGCTGGGATCGATGGCGGGGTGGATCGGGACGGAAATTAGTTCGAGGCACCGGAGCTGGCGATGGCCTGGAGGACGATGGCGGCGACGTCTTGCTTGATGGCGTCCCGGTCGGTTGTGGTTTCCGGGGTAAGGCTGGCAGACAGTGATCTCACTGCCTCCTCGGGGAGTTTGGTTTTCAGGGTGCTGACCGGGTCCGGTAGGATGCTGGGGTCAAAGGAATCGAGCGCCTTCAGGACGAGTGCTGTTAGGTCGTCCCGCTTTGCCAGGTCCTCAGGGTCGATGAGGGTGCGCGTCTTGATGCGCAGGCCCTCGATCCAGATAAGTTCCGAGTCGATCTCCGCTGCCTGGCTGACGCACTCGGCCAGTATCCGGGCGCGATCCGCGTGGAGTGTTTCGTGCAGCGAGCTGGGTCCCTGCAGGACGATACGCGTCGCCAGTAGGCGATCGTCTGCGGCCGAGAGTGCGTGGGTCAGCTTATCTCGGATCGCCTGGTAAAGATCGACTTCGTCATCAATCTCTGTGCAATCGATGGCGATGCTTTCCCAGCGAACGCAATCCAGCGCGCAGAACTCGCAGCTAGTCACCTCAAGGTCATCGTCCACCGTGACTAGGTAGCAGCCTTTGGCCCCGGACTCGTTGATGTGACGGCCTTGAGTATTACCTGAATAAACGACGTGCGGCTTCTCATGGTGGATGTTCCGCAGGTGAATGTGCCCGAGCGCCCAGTAATCGTATCCGTGGGCCACCAGTTGAGGAACGGTGCTGGGGGCATAGTTGCCATGCCCGGCGAGATCCCCAAGGTTAGTGTGGAGGAGCCCGATGTTGAAATGGTCGGGGAGGGGAGCGGGGTAGTTATTGGCTAGGTTCTCGGTGACCGACGGAGTCGCGAATCCCTGGCCGTGGAGTGCCAACGGAAGGGCAGGGTGGGTGAAGGATTCTGGCTTCCGGGTCCCAAAAACGTGGACGTTCTCCGGGAGCGCCAAGCTCTTGGTCGTCTTGGACTCGGCGTCGTGGTTGCCAAACATCAGGTAGACGGGAATTTCCGCATCTTTCAACCGGCGCATCTCGTTTACAAAAAACAGTCCGGTTCCGTAGTCTTTCCAATCTCCGTCATAAAGATCGCCTGCGATGAGAAGAAGATCGACATCCTCCTCAATCGCTAGATCGACGAGCCGAGTCAGGGCGGTCCGGGTGGCTCCTCGAATGACCTCGACGGGCGCGCCCTCGTGTTGAGACAGACCGATCAAGGGGCTGTCCAAGTGGATGTCGGCGGCGTGGATGAAGCGGAAGTGCATGGGCAAGGCGATGGTGGGAGCGATCAGTGAATGAATGTGTCTCAAGATAGAGACAGGCAACTCTCTCGATTTCTAACACTCATGTGAAGGAATTCCGGTCGAACTGTCGCAGGAAATGGGGTTCGGGCGAGGCAGGGGCTTGTTTTCGGCTTGTGATGGAGGGGAGATGTCTCACGGGATTTTGGCGACCCGGGCGTCCTGTGTCTGGCAAAGCGAGGCGATGAACTTGGCCTCGTATTGGAGGTCACCGAAATCCTGATTCTCGAGCAGCGCGAGGGCGTCTTTGAAGTAGCCAAGTTCGCGAAGGAGCTCGGCCTTGACGAGTTGACTGTCCTTGTCTTTGCCGGAGTAGAGCAAGACGAGCTGAGTGAGGTTTTCGAGGAAGCGTGGTTCTGGTTCACTCGCTCGCCCTTCGCGAACTGGGTCGTTGCCTAGCCACCAGAGGCGGATCCGGATTTCCAAGATTCTTTTGTCGGTGTCAGCGATTCCGGATTCGAGGGCTGCAAAGTAGTCGTCGGCCGTGGGCTTCGCTGCGGGATTCAGGCCTTTTCGTGGGAAGTCAGGTTCTGTGTCGCGGCCAGGTGGCAGAGTGCCGTTCTTTTCGCAGTCGTCGATCCAGAAAAGCGTCCCCTCGATGGGATGCTTGTAGTGCGACGGTCGATCGGGCAACATGGGGGCTTCGCATTTCGTGTCAGTCCAAAATACGGCCCCACAGGTGTTGCCGGAGACGATGGTTGGAACGATAATGGAAGTCTTGCTGCCAGGAGGCGTCAGGATGAGGGAGTTTCCAATGATCATGAGTGTTAGATGGGCGGCAATTTGTGGTGGGTTTCTTGTGGCCTTGACTTGAGATCGTTGTGAATGCGTTGCCTCAGTCCATCGGCACCGGTCGGATCCAGTTTGGCGGCGATCAAGTCCCAGAAGGTCGAGCTTGGGTCGAGTTCTTGAGGTGTTGGAACCGACGGATTCGTTTCATCCTCAAGGTCCCAGTCTTCGATGAAGAAGTGAAACACTTCGTCATCCGAGAAGAGGTCGTCGTCGAGAAAGTCCATGGAGTGCTGGGGTGAGATGGGCGAGTATTGTCCGGAGGGTGGGACAAGTGTAGGGGGTGGTTTTGGATTGTTTGCCATTTTTCGGGTGATGAATCGAAGATTTTGAGTCCATCTAAGCGGGCAGGGTAGCGCCCGCGATCAGTAGGGGTTACCTTTGCGATCGTTTGTTGCCGAAGCATGGACAGAGTTCTCTGGAGCCTTATCAGCACCTGTCACGATGGGCGGTCTCATTGGAAGGGCATTTGGAATCCCGAATGCAGAGTCTGGGCTCGACTCGAATTTGCGCTCGGCGGTGGCCTCTCCTGGAGCAAGGGAGAAGACGAATCCGATGGGAGTGAAAACCAGTCTTCAGAGCCTTTCGGCAGCTGGTCCACCTGGGGCGGATCTCGAACGTAGTTTCTACGTTTGCTCAATCGACAGTCTTCAGAGCCTTTCGGCAGGTGGTCCGTTAACGTTGTCCCCACCACCCTGCCGCTCCGCTTTGATCGGGTCTTCTTCGCTTGGGAAGCACTTCCCTTTATGGCCACGTATGATCATGGGTTTCCCATTGTTGAAAAACCAAATCTTCTGATTATCCAACGCTTCGTGGTAAAAATCGGAATAAATTTCGAGTATTTCCCTGAATCCCAGAAGTGTTCGGCATGTCAGGTGCTTTGCGTTGTTGCTGTCTCGAAGATTCCCGGATTTGGTCGGGTCACCACCAAATCGAGCGCCCGAGGCGGGCGGTTTTTTTCGCCGCCGCCCCGCGCTCTTGGCATCAGGGCACGGCAGGCCCGGGGATGCGACATGACGACACTTCCCCTAACTCGCTTACTTCTCGGATTTTTTCAAACCCAGCAATGTCACGATTTCCTCAAGATCCGCCTGACCCATCATGTAGAATCGGATCAGTTCCATCGCCCGCTTGCTCGGGCGTTTGCCGATGAAGAGCTGTAACATCAATGCCGCGATGAGTGCGCAGTAAGTCTGGATAGCAACTCCCTCGGACGACTCGGCCATCAAGTGACGGTTGCCGAGGATGCTCTTCATCCATTTGAAAAACAGCTCGATCTGCCAGCGGTAGCGGTAGATCAGGGCGATGAGTTCCGCCTCAATGTCCAGATCGGTGGCCAGCAG
>CAZVMS010000164.1:0-4805 GCA_964628795.1 uncultured Haloferula sp.
TCAGGGTGCTGGGCCATTTTTCCCAGTGAAAGGCGCTGCGCACCTCCCGCAAGCCCTCGGCACCCTCTGCAGACCGCCCGCTTCAACTAAAAATTCGAAAATCACCCTGCCCGAATGGCTTTTCGAATAGGGTCCAGCTAAGAAAGCAAACACCGCCAATCCCTCGGTCCGCTCCAACCCGCAGCCACGGCCACCGTCGAATCCTCCTCCGGATCTTGTGATCATGATTCGCCGTCCCCTGCGGCGCTCGCATTCCCGATGACGAACCGAACCTCGACTGGTTCAATCGTCCCCGAGATCCTGACGCCAGCGATCCCGACCGGTTTGACCAAAGCCCTGCATGGCAGCCATTCAAAGTCCCGCGTGGTGACGGTTACACCCTGGTTCTTGAAAATTCCTGACTCCGCCCACCGGGGAGCCCAGAAACCGCTGCCAAAAACGATCTTGGCAATGCGGCCCGGAAGGCTGTGCTCGCGATCAACGAAACCCGGTGTCAAATCCCAAGGGCGTGAAACCATTGGTGATGCTCCCTTTGGACACGCTGCCGCAAGAGACTGGCACGTGAGGCCGGCATGATCGCTCCGGCTCCTCTGATCGCGTGGGCGCGGGCTTCGCCGGGGGTGAGGCCGAAGGCTTTGCGGAAATTTCGGTTGAAGGTGGCGGGATGATTGAAGCCCCAGCGGTAGGCAATCTCAGCGATCTGCAGGTGCGCTTGCGCGGGATCCTGTAGCGCCGCGAGGCACCGTTGCAACCGCAGGTGGAGTTGGTAGCGGGCAATACGGCCAAGCGGTTCGAGCAACTGGTAAAGCTGGGTTCGAGAAATTCCGAATTTCCGGGCGATTTCCGCCGGCGACAAGTTGGCCGCACCCAGGTTCTCACGGATGTGGCGTTTGATCTGATAGATCAGCACTTCCGCCATCGGGCCTTGTGCCGCCGAATCCGGGAGCAGTTCGCCTCCCGCCATCGCCGCGCCCGCCAGAACCCGGGTCGCGCTTTCCACCCGATGGCCTTCACCGACGCTGAACCGGGAGGCCAGCTCGCGGCAGGAAAGCATGTGCCGCCGCAACAGATCCACGGACGGATTGTCCCGAGGCAGTGCGTGCCCGTGCCAACGGGCGATTTCAGGCACGACCTCCTCGATCGCCGCGCGCGGCCACATGGAGGTGACGTGTCGGAACTCCGAGTTGATGTTGTCAACCGGCTGCGCCAGGTCGAAGATCACGATGTCTCCGGCTTGGGCATAGGTCGTGCGGCGGCCGACACCGAACTGCACCCCGCCTTCGATAAAAAGCTGAATCAGGATCGCATCCAGCCCGTCGCGCGCCGCCTTGCGCTCCGTCCGGATGTAGCGCCCGGTCGATGCCTTTAAATCACCCAGCACCGACTGCCCGAAGTGATGCAACTCGAAGGTCGCATGATAAGGCCTATCGACGGGCGATGGCGAATCCTCCACATCGAAAATGGGTGACATGTCCTCCCGCCATGCTGCGAAACGATCCTTTTCGGGAAGTGAGTCGGTGGTGAAAAGAGAATTAGGGAGGGTGTTCAATGCAAGAATTCTAGGTGGGTAAGGCTCGTCGTCAACCTTCCGTTGGATTCTGGCAGATGGCAGGCTTCCGGACGCATGATCAAGGATACGGACAAATCGTCAGTCATCGCCGCTCGGTTTTTCGGTGGAAGTCGCGACTGTGGAGTTGTCGTTCGCCCAAACCTAGCCTCCGACCTTTGAATACAGCCACCAGACCACGCACCAATCCCTATCCATCATGAAAATCACCCTTGGAAAAATAGCCCGCATCACCATCACACTGGCAATCCCGGCCACCTTGCACGCCGCGAATCTGGCTTTCGACAACGCCTCGTCATCCGCTTACAACGGCGGTTGGGAGGACGGCTCGAATGGCGGCACCGGCTGGGGGTCGTGGTCGTTGACAGCCAGCGGCGCTGATTCGGGCTTTTTTGTGAGCAGCTCGACTACGAATGGAAATGGCGCGGACGATGGCGATATCGGCGGCCTTCCGGGGGACTTCGACATCGATACGACCGCGGGACTGATCGGAACGGGTCCTAATTCCCAGGTTACGACTCCGGTATCGTTAGGCATGTTTACAGGGCTTTTCGAACGCGCCGAGGCCAGCCGTGGATTCACCGGCGGGGCGCTCGGTGTCGGACAATCGTTCATCATCGATTTTGACAATGGGTTTTTGAACCCCAGCGGGAGCTTCGGAATCGATTTGCTCAACGCGGGCGGGGACATCCTGTGGCAACTCCAATATGCGGTGGGTGATGCTTCTTACAGTTATTCGAGAGGCTCCAATCCCGAGCTGTCTCCCACCACCGTGGGTTTCGGCACGGAAGGCTTGAGTCTGGCCTTCAAGCTTCGAGATTCGACTTTTTACTCGATGTCTCTCGAACGGCGAGACGGCGAAATTTATGACTCCGGTGCCGGTTTTTTGAACTTCAACGACGATCTGGAAATCACGCAAGTTCGGATTTTTGCGGATGGAACCGGTGGCATCATTCCTGGTGACGTCACGACGGATTTCTTCATCAACAGCATGATGGTCATCCCCGAGCCATCCACCTCGCTGCTAGTCGCGCTGGCTGGAATCGGACTTCTGCTGCGGAGGAGCCGCCCCTGAGCTTAGCCAGATTGAAGACGCTTCGTTTTCTCCTGCTCAGCGGCGTCTCCTCCGCTTGCTTCTGGCTCGGTTATTTCGGCTGGTGGCCCGCCATTTTCCCGGCGGCGGCGGTGCTTGGGTTGGCTTTTTGCCAGCTACGGACGCGCTGGGCTTGCGTCCCGGCGGCGCTCGCGGGCGGCTTCATCGCCTGGCGTCCGTTGCAGGATTCGCTCACGGCATATGGGAAGATCGGAATTCATGTGCTGCTGCTCTGGCAGGCGATCACGCTCATCCCTGTGGCGCTGAGCCTGCGCTGGGGATGGCGGCGCGGGGTGCGCATGGTGTGGTTCTTCCCGCTCGTGTGGGTCGGCGGCGAATATCTGCGGATGTTGGGGCCGATCGGGTTTCCCTTTTGCAGCCTCGCGCTTCCCGTTTACGAGCAACTCTGGCTGATCCAGGTGGCCGACCTTGGCGGTCTGCATTTGGTCAGCGCGGTCGTGGCGATGGGTAGCGGGCTGCTGTTGGATATTTGGAAATCCATTTCACGCGGTGACGGCCTCGCATGGCGTGAGCTGCGGCCTTCAGGGGTCGGGTTTGCGGCCGTGTTGATCCTCGTTTCCGCATACGGAGGAATCCGGCTGAACCAGATCGAGCGTGGTCTCCAGCCGGGGCCGGTGATCGCGGTGATCCAGCCGGACATCCCTTTGACCGGTGGCGAGGATGGCGACTATGACTGGAAACGGCTGCTGCGCGAGCTCCAGGCCATGAGCGAGGAGGCGGCGAAGGCGGAACCCCGCCCGCAACTCATCGTCTGGCCGGAGGCCATGAGCGTCTGGCCATTGTACAATCCGGGATACTTCGAGCAGCCCTTCGTCGAATCGCTCTTTCCGGAAATTGCCGCCGCCGGGATTGATCTCCCGCGTGACGAGCTTGCGGCGCACTGGGACACACGGCGTGCGGGATACCAACGGGAAGACGCCGCGCTGCGCGCCTGGGTGCGGGATCTTGGAATTCCCTTGCTGTTCGGCCAGGTTCACAAGTCACCGGTTGAGAGGGACGGTGCGCTTGTCTTCGCCAAATACAATGCCGCCCGGTTGATCCGCCCGCACGGCGACGGTCTGCCGGAACATCAACTCAAAATCCGCCTGTTTCCCGGCGGTGAGTATCTGCCCGGTGGGCGGGAACGTCTGCGGACCCTCGCCGGGACTTCGGATTATTTCACGGATTGGATCGGTTCCATGGCCGACATCCAGCCGGGCCGGGTGCGTGAAACATTTGATCTCCCGGCCGCGAATGGCGACGCCCCCGCGTCCTTCATCGTCTCGATTTGCGGGGAGATCCTATTCCCGGAAAGCTCCGGGGTTTACGATTACCGGGACGAGCGACCGTTCCACATCACCATCGCCAACGAAGGCCGCTTCCAGCGCAACCGCGCCCTGTTGGTCACCTACATGTCGCAGCCGTTCCGCGCCATCGAAGCCCGCCGAGCCATCGCCCGCAGCGCCAATACCGGCATCTCCGGTTTCGTCTCACCCACCGGCAGGCTATACGGGCAGGTCACCAACGCCGACGGGAAGCATCGGACCGGCCTCGGCTTAGCGGAACAGGCCGCCATCGAGGAATTCCAGCAACGCGCCCGCAGCTTTGCGGAAAACCCGGATTGCCGGGCAGCAGGATGCAGCCCCTCCTTGGAGCTGGTCGAGCAAGCCGGAGAGATCCGCCGCCTCCGGGCCGAGGCCGGCGTCTCCGGCTTTTCCGTGGCCCGCATCGACATCTCGTCCCACGGCACGCTTTACCAACGCATCGGCGATGCTTTTCCGCGGTTTTCCCTGGTCGTGCTTGGGCTGGCGACCGTGGCCGCTTTCACAAGGTGGCAGAGGAACAAGGAGTGGCTGCATCCTGCTGCCCGCTGAGAATCCGGGTTGCCGAGCGGCGGAATGCAGCCCCTCCCTGGGATTTAGATCACCGCGTCATTCCACGGGCGCACCTCGCCCGCTTTCCGGTTTTGGCGCGAATCACCGCCATAGACGAGAACACAGTCGGATGCTGACAGACCGGTCTGCCGGGCAAACCAGGACAGTTCATCGAAAAAGGTGGGGTGAAGAGTGGTTCCGGACTTGATTTCGACCGCCTTGATCGCGGAGCCATTCTCGATAATCAGGTCGATTTCATGTCCACTATGGT